>JBDNGG010000302.1:0-14648 GCA_041689405.1 Terrimicrobiaceae bacterium
CCCTACCCGATTTTGTAGTGCCTTTGCGGCGACCCCCCAGGTTTTATGCGGGTTCCAAGCCCTCCGTAAGAAACTTGGGCTAACGAACGTTCGCGCTTTGCCCGCTTTTGTTTCCAGAGCGATGGTCCTATCGCCCGCTATACGGTCGCAGCCCACCTGGCGCTCCCCGCACTCGGGTTCCGCTCGCTGTGCATCCGCCCGTCCTGTCCGGCTCTGCCTCCGCCGAGAATGAATTTCTAGCGGTGGCGATTTCCGCCGATGGGTGGTTCCACGCCCATTCCATCAACGACGAGGAGCTGCTTTCGACAGGCTCGAGTGTCCAGACTGCGGTGGTGCACGATGGGCCCGAAGCGGTGACATTCCGGGTGTCGATCACGATGCAGGTCCCGCAGCGATTCGATGAAGCAACTCAGACGCCTTCCGAGCACCTTGTGCCCCTCGTGATCACCAGTCTGGTCCGGCTCCGTCGCGGAGCCCGGGTGCTCGACTTGGAAGTGACGGTCGACAACACCGCCGAGGACCACCGGAGGCAAATGCTCCTGCCCGCCGATTGCGCCGGTGCAACCACCTGGCTCGCCCACCAGCCGTTCGATTTCGTCGAACGTCCCGTGGCACTCGATCCGCGTTCTGCCTCGTGGCAGAAAATGGAGCAGGCGGAGAAGCCGTTTCTCGGAATCGGATCCGTCGGGCACGGCCAGCGGGGCCTCGCGCTGCTTTCCGATGCGGGTGTTCATGAAGGGGGCGTCGTTGACGACTCCCGTAGAACCTTGTTCGCCACGTTGTTCCGCCCCTTCCGCCGCACCATCGCGACCGGCGGTGAACCGGATGGCTTGGAAAAAGGGAAGCTCACCTTTCAATTCGCTCTCCTTCCCTTTGCAGGCGAACTGCCACGCACAATCGCACTGCGAGAACTCTCCCGTCTGCAGACGGGGATTATTTCGCGCCAGTCCGGCCAACGCCCCTCCGGCGATCCACCACTCCAAGGAACCGCAGCCGCGACCAGAAGCTTCCTCCAACTCGTCGAAGGCAATCTCGCGGTCTCCGCCATCAAGGCTCCGGAGTCCAGAGATGGCTTCATCCTGCGTCTGTAGAATCCGACCGGCGAACCGCAGACAGAAACTATTCGCTTTTGGAGATCCGTCCATAGTATTGAACGTCTGAACATGGCCGAAGAACCGAACGACAACCACCCATCCCCGCTTCTTTTGAACCGCGAAAACGAAGTCAATATCACCGCACAAGGCCATCGGGCAATCACCCGCGGGGCCATCTTTGACCAGCCTGACACGACGACCGCGACCGCTAAAGATGATCATGAGCCAGCCTGATCGGAAGCCGTAAACGCGCATTTCCGATCTGTTCCCGCTTTCGCCCACTGATTGATCCGCGAATCTCATCGTAATCCATGAGTCTTGTTCAAAAATTTGCTCCGGCTTTCACGCTTCGCTCAGCGATTGCGAGCGTGTTTGCGATGCTCGGCACTGCGGTGCTGATCAATTACATACACGTGATCCTCGTCGCCCACACTCCAGGAGAGCATTCTCTGGTGATCCCGGGCTTGTGGGTCTTTCTGGCAATCTTTGGCGTGTGTGCATTGGCAGCTACGTTGTTCAAGCTGCGGCTTCTCACGCGTCCGGAGTTGCTGTGCGTGCTCTACACCATCCTGTTGAGCGGGCCGATGATGTCGCAAGGCTTCTGGCACCGGTTGGTGGCCATTTCCACCACGATTCCGCGCACGGGTGATTTTGCGAAAATGGATGCCTTCAGCGACAAGCTGTGGCCAGTCGGCCCGAACCTGTTGCAGAACACAGGCTTTCGTCCGGACGACCGCGTTAGCATCACGGGATCGTACCGAAATGAGGTGGTCGACCACACGGTGGCCAAGGGTGAAGAAATCCTCGTTCTGGAAAATCAGGCCGCTGGAGAGGTCTCTGCAATCCGTTTTAAGTTACCAATCCAATCCAATGCCGCTGCCGGGGTGATGCCCGGCACTCCGTATTTGGCGAGCGCTCTCATCCGCCCGGAAAATTTGGAGGGAAATAGCCGGTATTTCATCCACTTCTATGCGGATGACGACCCCGTCAATACGGAGGTTGTGAGTGCCCGCACGGTGCGTCCGCCCTCGGTGATTCATCCCGAGGGATTCCAGCGCGAGGGGGCTTACGGCGTCGCCGCGCCGGGGGAAGCCCAGCAATCGGTGACAATGGAGATTGGACTTGAGGGCACGGGTATTTTATACGTGGCGGACCCACAACTCCGCAGCGTGCTTGCGGTGGAGCAGGTTTTTACCGGGCGCAGTGCCATCTCCGAATCAGATTTTGCCGCACTGCCGGAGAATCAACGGTATGGGTTCATCGTCCGGCCAGACAACATGGCGAGCTTCGCCGGGATCAAGTTCCTGTTCGCGGGATACATACCGTGGGGGGAATGGTGGAGGCCCATGCTCGCGTGGGGAGGGATGCTTTCGCTGGTGTTAGTCGGGACATTGAGCGTGGCGGTGATTATGCGGCGCAAATGGATCGACAGCGAGCGCTTCTCACTACCCCTCACCCGCATCCCGACCATGCTCATCGGTGAACCGGGAGAAGATGGAACATCGTTCCTATCCGGGATCTGGCGCAACCGGGTGATGTGGATTGGGTTTGGATTTGGTTTCCTTTGGTGCGGACTCAAGTTGATGAGTTACTACAATTCGGCAATTCCGAACCCCGGTATTGAAGTGCCGCTCGGCCCGTATTTCGGCCCTGAGTGGGGAGAGACGTGGAATATAACCTTTGCCGTCTTCGCGATTTTCGTAAGTATAGCAATTTTTGTGGAGCTTAACATTCTGATCAGTTTCGTGGTCGGATTCTTGCTCTACCGGCTCCTTTCCTGGTATGGTTACATTTCTGGTATGGCGGCGGTGCCCGGCTTTCCTTACGCCCAGGAGCAGCAGGTTGGAGCTTACATTACCTACGCACTCCTGCTTTTGGTCTTTTCGAGGAAATATCTGGCGGATGTGGTGAGGGAAGCGTGTTCACTCAACCCGCCTAAGCGCGGAGAAATTTTTTCTTATCGCACCGCGCTGCTCCTGCTGCTTGGAGTGATTGCGGGCTCGGTGATCTGGGCAAACTGGGTCGGAGTTTCAGCATGGGGCATGCTGCTATTTATGGCATTTCTGCTCACCATCGGGTTTGTTGCGATGCGCATCCGGGCGGAATGCGGCGTGCCATTCGGCTATTTCACGCCTAATAATGCGGCGCTCATCGTGATGCTGGCGGGCGGGATCGGTGTTTTCGGTCCGCAACTGGTCGTATTCACCTTCGTAGCCAGTTTCTTCATTACTGTGGCGGTATTTTTTCTTATTCCCGGCGCGCAGCTTGAGTTGATTGAGTTGGGGCGGCGCTATGGTATCAGACCGCGCCACATCCTATTCACCTGCCTCATCGGCATTGTTGGTGGCGTGGTGATCGGAGGATGGTCGTTTCTATCGATAAGTTACGCGCTGGGCGGCGAATCCACGCGGTATGGATGGGCCTACGATTCCAAGCCCTGGTATTTTTCGAACCTTAACGCCGAGCTCGCACAAGCCGGCCTTACTGTCGGAGCGGATGCTTCGGCCGGGACTACCGAGACCGATCTGGATCCCTCGACCTATGGATACATTTACGGGGCGCTGGGCACAACTTTGCTCACGATCTTGCGACAAATTTTTGCCGGATTTTGGTTCCATCCGATTGGCTTCATTCTCGGCTCCACCCACATGATGGGAACCGGAGGGGGGGCACTGTGGGGAAGCATTCTCACCGCGTGGGCTATCCGACTGATGGTCGTGAAAATTGGGGGTGCCGAGACAGTGCGCACCAAACTCCTGCCATTTTTCACCGGTGTTTTTCTGGCTTCTGTAATCGTCACGCTCTTGGCTGTGATCCACTCCACCTATCTCCGCTCGCAAGGCGTTGAGATTATTTTCCAGAATTTTCTGTAACCTGCCATGCCTTCCGCTAAGGAAAAAATACTCGGAGCAATCGTCTTCCTGATCCTCCTATTCGGGGCACTTTGGGCGTCTCTGAATGTTTTTGCGCCTGCCGCGCACGAGAGTTTGCTGGACTTTGAGAAGGACTACGATGCGGCGCCGATGCGGGCCGCACTCAGCGCGGATGCCGTAGATCGTATTGTGGCCGAATTAAATGCCCTCGGCCCCCGGTTGCTCGGCACCGAGGGGCTTTTGAGGGCCGCCAAATTGATTGAATCTCGGTATACCGCTGCTGGACTCGAGGTGCAGCAGTTGGATGGAGAAACTGTCGCACCGGTCACGTCCGTCCGTCGCATCCAAAATGAACAAGGTGAGGCATTGCCCGGAGTGGAGATCTACCCGTTTCCGCCAAATTCATTTCAGCCCGTAGTGACTCCAGAGGGCGGCCTCGTCGGTGAGCTTGTCCTACTCAATGAGGAAACGCTCCTCAATCGCAAGGATTTTACCAATGCCATCGGCGTGCTCAATCTGGACGACATCCCTGCCAGCCTTGGGTTGGAATGGACCCGCTACGCACAAACCGGAATCCGCGGCATCATCTTCGTCCACCCCAATGGCATCGACGCCATGCCATGGCGCAGCATTTCCGAAGCGAACGGGATCCAAAGCATCCTGCCCATCAATTTCCTGCGAGTGGCTGCCACGGAAGACCTGCTTAACTACATGGGTGAAACCGTTCGGATTGACGTCCAGTCTCGTTTTGAGCGTGTTCCGCATCGCACCTTGATCGGTGTCCTTCGTTCGGACACTCCGGCGCGCGAGGCGCTAGTCTTGAACGTGCCGTACGATCAGTATGGCATCTTGCCCGATTACCGGGTGAACGGACTGCAGACTTTCCCCCTCGCCACTCACTTAGCACTGCTTGACGGCTTTGCGCACTACCGGGGCGATCTCCAGCGAGACGTGATCTTCGTTGCCACCAGCGCACAATATGCCGGCTTCGCCGGTCTGGATCAGCTCTTGCGCATGCTTGGCCCCGCCCGGGCCGCCAACTCGACAGCGGAGCGGATCGCAAACGAAATTCAATCTGAAGAGCAAGACATCGCCCTGATGAGTCGGATGCTCGAATTGGTCGAGAACCCAGGTTTTCTCAAAGACAAGCAGCAAACGCTCGCCGCACAACAGACGCAGTCTCCCGCTGACCGCAGGTTTTTCGACACCGAACTTCGTTTCATCATCAATACCAAGGTTTTTGAAGTCTCGGAGGATGTTTTGCTCAAGCGGATTGAATTCGAACGCGGAGACACGAACCAACTCGACCGTCCGGAGTACCACGCATTTCTCCAGGCTCAGCGGGTCAATGACGACCTCGCCACGGCGGCGGGGCTCCCCCTGACTCGCCTGTTTGATCGAGTTGCATTGGGCTTTGAGCCGAAAAAATCTTTCACTGACGCGTATAATTTGCGCGAAATGCTCACCCGTAGATTCACGACACTGCAGAATTTCCACGCGCAAGAATTACGAACTTTGAAGCAAGGAGCCGCGCTCAATCGCTTGTTCGGGAATTACCGCGACTTGTATGTATTCAGTCCTGCATTCCTGCCCCAATTGGAGGCGGGATACGCCGGGAAGGATCGGGTGAGCTTTGTGCTGGGTGGTCCGGGCCAGTTCTATGATCGAGCCTCACGCATCCTGGCTCCCCGCCTGGCGACGATTATTGATACGGTCATCCAGCAAGGGGGCCTTAGCGAACAGGCGGAACTGCAATCCCCAGCCGGGCTGGCACCTGCTGCGATTTATCGAAACGCCGCGCCCTTTCCGGTGCCGACGGACAACTGGAATGCGATGGGGTATCGCGCGTTCAGCTTGATTAACACCGACCGACTCTCATCGTACGGCAGTCTCAGCGAACCTTTGGGCGGCGAGCTTCCCGGGGCGGCAAATATGGAGCCCTCGCTCCAGTTGGCGGGGGAACTCTTCCTCGCTTTGGCCGAGGGGTATGGCAGCATTGGGACGCCGCCTCAGATTCAACCCAAGCAATATTCGGGGCGAGTTTACGCCTCGGATGTCGGGCGCTCTCTTGTCCCGAATTACCCACTGGCTGATGCCCTGGTAGCCTCCAAACCCAATGTAGATGTCGTGGCCCGGAACCCCGGGCGTTCTCAAGCGATCCAAGTGTTTACCGATCCCTACGGACGCTACTCTCTGCTGGACGTCTCATCGCCTTTCTCGCTCCCGCCGACATACAATCTCCAGGCAGTCGCGTATGGCGAGGATGGCCTGATCAGCCATATCAAGGATGAAAGCAAATCCACTCAAAACCTCTATCGGTCGATAGGATTGAATCCGAATGGAAGCGACTTTCGGGACATCAATCTCGTTGCCTTCCGGGCCTCTCCGGTCGCGGCGCTGGACCTCATCAACCCGCAAACTTTGCGACCTTTCTCTGCGGTTCACTTGATTCAGCAAGGCAGCCTCACTGATTTCAACCGTTCCAATGTGGTCACGACTGGGGATGGCACGGTTTCGTTCATCCCGCCCGGATCGTCGTTTTTCGCAACTTTCCGCGCGGGCACACCAGGCAACGATTTGGTGCAGGTCGTTCGCTCATACATGAGCGGTGATGAACCCGACCGTCCTGCCATGGAGGACTCGGTGAGTGGTAAAGGTTACCTTGCTTTGGATCATACCATCCTCGGCGACTCAGCTTTCGAGCAGGCCCGCTCCCTGCGTCGCCTCAACGAATCACGCATCGGACTCCAGGAGGAAAAAGGCCTTGCCGACCGGCATACCATCGAATTCCACGACCAAAGCACCAAACTGCTCGAAGAGGCTAGTGGTTCTGAGGAGGAATTGAGCTCCTTCCAGCGCATGCTGAAGGCGCGGGACTCACTCACTTACTCCATCATCATCCACCCGATCCTCCGTCAGAATATCAACGACGCCGTGATCAGCATTCTTTGGTACATGGCATTGCTGGTGCCGTTCATGTTTTTCTTCGAGAAACTGGTGTTCGGGTTTCCAGATATCCGGAAGCAACTTGCGGCTCAGGCGGTCATTTTTCTCGTTGTCTTCCTGTTGCTCCGCCTGCTGCATCCTGCGTTTGATATGATCCGATCGTCGATCATGATTCTGCTGGGATTTTTCATCCTGATGATTTCAGCAGCGATCACGCTACTCTTTGCAGGAAAATTCCGCGAGAATCTCGAGGAGATCAAGCAACGGCGAGGACAAGTCTCTGCCGCCGAGGTCAACACGATGGGCGTCATTGGTACGGCATTTATGCTGGGTCTTAACAACATGCATCGGCGCAAAGTCCGGACCGGCCTGACTTGCCTGACGTTGGTCCTCATCACCTTCGCAATGATCTGCTTCACGTCGATCTACAGCGATTTTGAGGATACTGAGATCGGACTCGGCCCCGCCGCGTATCAGGGCTTGCTGGTCAAGAATGAGAAATTTACACCCATCAGCGCCACGGAACGCTTTGCCATCGAATCCCGTTACGGCTTCGCCTACCCGGTTGCTCCACGGTCGATGTATGTCGGGCAGGTCACAACTCAGAACGAACGGGTGAATCCAGAGTTGGAGGTCCAATACCAGACTGCCGAAGGACGTGTAAAAGCCCTCGACTTCGGTTCGATCATTCAGTTCAGCCATCGTGAACCCCTGCGGGATCAGCTTAAGTTTATCAGTGATCCGTATTGGTTTGAGGAAGAACTGAATGAGGGAGATACGCTGCCGGTGATGATTCCGAAATCCATGGCAGAACGTCTTGAGATTCAGGTCGCAGACGTGAATGCGGGCACTGCCTATGTGCAAATCAACGGGCTAAAATTCCGCGTGGGGGCAATTTTCGATGAAGCCAGCTACTTGGCTATGCGCGATCTTGACGGGCGTCCGATCCTGCCTTTTGATATCCGCGGGCTTCGGGATGTTGAGCGGGTTTCCGGTGGAGGAGTCGACGTTTTGGGAGATGAAGATGGCGTGTTGATGCCACCTTCGGAGATCATCCTTGCGCCGCATCTTGGCTTGGGAATTCCTGTGGCAAATGCCGACAATCGATTGGTATCACTGGCGCTGGATTTTGGAAATGTCAGCTTTCGCGATGCTCGCGAAGAGGTGTTGCGATTCCTTGAGCAGCGTGCGCGCCCGGCCTTCTACGGGGTGGACGGGACTGCCTACCGCGGGAGTCGCATGCGCGTTTCAAGCTTTGCTGGGCTGGTCGATCTTATCATTCCGTTGATCATCGCCGCTCTCACCGTCCTCAACACCATGAAAGGATCGGTGTACGAACGTAAAGATGAGATCTACGTTTACAATGCTGTGGGGATCGCCCCGAAATTCATCTTCTTCATGTTCTTTGCAGAGGCATTTGTGTATGCAGTAGTCGGATGTGTCGCGGGCTACCTCCTGAGCCAGGGCACGGGCTCAATCCTTACTGCACTCGATCTTACGGGCGGACTAAACATGACGTTTGCGTCCGTTAACAGCATTTATGCTTCGCTCGCGGTTGTCGCGGCCGTCTTTATCTCGACCTACTTTCCGGCGAAGTCGGCCATGGAGATTGCGGCACCCGCTGAGGAGTCCGGCTGGCAGATGCCGGAACCGAATGGCGACACCTACAGCTTCAATCTTCCCTTTACCTTCGACCGCCGCGAACGTGTTGCGGTGCTGGCCTTCTTTCGACGCTTTTTACTGGACCATGGCGAAGGCGGCGCGGGGAACTTTTCAGCCGGACCGCCGCATTTTGACGTGCAAGGATCGCCTGAGGGCGGGCCGGAAAATGTCGTGCCGTCGATCCACGCTACGATCTGGCTCAAACCCTACGATTTGGGTGTCTCCCAAACACTCGCCATCGAAACACCTCTGGATCCGGAAACCGGTGATTTTATTGCGGCTCTCAAGTTGGTCCGCACATCGGGCACCCGCGAATCCTGGACCCGCGTGAACCGAAATTTCATGGTCGGGGTGCGGAAGCAATTTTTGCACTGGCGAGCCGTTTTGCCGCCGATGAAAGCAGACCTCTACGAAGAGGCCCGCCAGCAAATCGAACTGTTAGCACGACGCGAGGAGGCATCTATCCATGGCTAGAGTTGATAAGGAATTAGAACAATACCGCAACCTACTCGATACACCGTCCGAATATAAGGACGGATTCGGTTGGTCCACTGTCCTTGGTATTTTCTTTTGCGGGCTCGTGATGATGCCGGGGTCAATTTACCTCGGCCTCATGACGGGCGGTGACATGACATCAGCCGCCACATGGGTCACAGTGATTCTGTTCAGTCAGGTGGCCCGTCGAGCGATGAAGCCGATGTCCAAGCAGAACTTGGTCACGTTGTTATACGCAACGCAATTTATGATGACCGGCTACCTTCTGATGCCGGGGGGGCCGATCGGACCGCTGATCTATCGCGCCTTTCTGATCAACAGTGATGCCGCCAGAGAGCAGGGGATGGGTAACGCCTTCCCGAGTTGGTGGGTGCCCTCGCCGGACAGCCTTGCGATTGTGGAGCGCAATCTGATCCACATCGACTGGCTTATCCCCATCGCATTGGTTGCCTTCATCATGATCATATCGGTGGTTAAGAAGTATACCATTGGATACTTCTTTTTCCGGCTTACTTCCGATATCGAAAAGCTTCCGTTCCCGCTTGCGCCGATTCAAGCGCAGGGTGCCATGGCGATGGCGGAGGAAGACAGTGGCAAGGAGAAAAAATCCTTTCTGAAACGTTTTGGCAAAGCGGACAAGAAGCCTGACGCCGAGGAGGAAGATGCCGCAGAAACTCCCGCCAAAAAAGGCTTCTCCAAGTGGCGTTTGTTTTCACTGGGAGCGAGTCTTGGGATCGCATTCGGCATGGTCCTGGTAGGCGTTCCCGCAATCACGGGTCTGATTCTTGAGAAACCCATCTTCCTGATCCCTCAGCCATTTGTGGATCTCACGAATTTGACGGAGGGATTCCTACCCGCGGCTCCAACTGGCGCGACGCTCGATCTGGGGATTGTGCTCTTGGGATTTGTGATTCCATTCTGGGCCGTAATTGGAACCTTCATCGCCGTGATGGTCACATTCCTCGTCAACCCGCTGCTCTACCATTTTGGAGTTCTCACGACCTGGCAGCCGGGCATGGATACCGTCAATACCCAGTTTTCGAATCACGTGGATTTCTGGATGAGCTTCAGTATTGGCACGGCGCTCGGCATTGCCATCGTGTCGATCTACTCGGTGTCGCTTGCATTCTACGAGATCATCAAGAAACGGAGAGAGAAAAAGGATGGAGCTCCGGAAGACCTTTGGAAAACGCCGGAAGGACGCGGCGATTACCCATTGTGGATGGCAGCCGTGGGATACGTTGTCGTCTCGGCGGCCATGGTCGGAGTGGTCCACATTCTGATTCCGCAGCTACCGATCATCTTTCTGATTGCGTTCAGCTTTGTCTATGTCCCGCTCATGTCCTATGTGAATGCGCGTCTCTCCGGAATTTCCGGTCAGAGTGTTGAGATCCCATTCATCCGGGAAGGTGCATTCATCCTTTCCG
The DNA here is from genome assembly GCA_041689405.1 of Terrimicrobiaceae bacterium. Classification (GTDB taxonomy): domain Bacteria; phylum Verrucomicrobiota; class Verrucomicrobiia; order Chthoniobacterales; family JAATET01; genus JBDNGG01. Next base: position 10,498 of record JBDNGG010000302.1, read on the forward strand.
GAGCGAAGGGGGTTGGCATTTGGCTGGCACCGGTCCCAACAGAAAATTATGGCAACATCGCGCAGGCTCTGCGGGTGAACGAACTCACCGGCGTGAATATGTTCTCGCTGGTCAAGGCAGAGGCAGTCGCAATCCCGGTCCTCTTTGCGTGCTCGATCTTTTTCTGGGCATTCATTTGGAAAACCAATGAGGTGCCGTCTGCATTTTTCCCAACCGCGGAGATTCGATGGGAACTCCAAAGCAAACAAAACGCGCTGCTGTATTCCTCAACCTTCGTCCCAGAGGGCCAGGACCCTGCTACCGTCGATATTCGCGACAGTGCATTCATGAGCGCCGTCAAGCCGGAAGTCATTGGCGGTAGCGCCATCGGCACCGTCGTCGTGTTTGCTCTTCTCACCACTTTTGGGCTGCCGGTGATGTTGATTTACGGATTTATACGCGGCATCGGCGATCTGCCGCATTACCTTGTCCTGGAACTGGTGGGCGCAATGTTGGGTCGATATTATTTCCAGAAAAAGTTCGGAGCGGATAATTTCCTGCGCATGGCACCCACCGTGGTCGCTGGTTATTTTACCGGGGTTGGACTCATCGGCATGGCAACCATTGCACTAAACCTGATTAAACAAGCCGTAACGGGATCACCGTTTTAGCAATGCAAATCACCCCATCATCTCCAATCCAGTCCCAGATAAAGCTGCCGCTCTCGGTGGCCTTGGAAGTGGTGCTTCAAGGGATCCGCATCCGCATGGGCCGGTCCATCGTCACCATGATGGGCGTAGTCCTGGGCGTTGCATTTCTCATGTCGGTCTTCAGTGCCAACGTGATTCGTACCGGCATGAAGGAAGAAAGCGCCTATCGCGAGGAGGTGCAGCGCATGTTCAGCTTTCTAGAAGGGGAAACCGGCAACCTCGGCGGCAAGAATCTCGGAGTCATTGTCAGCGGCGAGCTGAGCGCTGCCGAGAGCCGACTGCTTGTGCGTATCCAGACCGAAGGCATTGCCGAGCTTCGAGTCTTCTCTGCGGACAAGGCACGCAGCGGGGTTCCTCAACTCGACAGCGTCAAGCTGAGAGAAGGCCCTGCTGGCATCGGTGAGGATGCTTCCGGGCTCCTCGTCATCGGTGATGGCGCTTTGTCTGAAATCGACTGGCCTGCTGCCTCGGCAGGACTCCGCCAAAAGATCCTTGCCTACTCCCGCGAATCCCACGCTACCACCACGCTACCCGGCCTCACGATGGTCCGCCTGGACCGCGCACTTCGCGAAGATGAAGCCGAACGCATGGCTGAGAAGGCCCGACAAGAGCGGGCGCGCAACATTTGGATCATTTCCATTGCCCTGCTTGTCACAATTATCGGAATCACTAACTCACTCCTGATGTCCGTGACGGAGCGCTTCAAAGAGATTGGAACCATGAAGTGCCTCGGAGCACTGAGCTCCTTCATCCGGCAGATCTTTTTTATTGAATCTGCGCTCACCGGACTCATTGGCAGTGTCATTGGTGGGGTAGTGGGATTCCTGATCGCCGCGGTGATTTATGCGTTTACGTTTGGCTTTGGATTGGTGTTTACTTCGATGAGCTTCGGCGCGATTAGCGGGTATTATTTTTTGTCTGTTGCCTGCGGTATTGCCATGTCGATCGCGGCTGCAATTTACCCGGCTTCTTTTGCCTCCAAGATGGTTCCGGCCACAGCCCTACGCACGAATATTTAACTTGTGATGAATGCTGATCTTGTAAGGAACCTATTCAGCGACACAGGCGAAAATCCTGAGGACGTGGTCATTCGGGGATTGGATGTGCGAAAGACTTATGTAACCGGAAAGGTCGAAACCCACGCCCTGCGGGGTGCAACCCTGGCCATCTATCGCGGCGAATACCTTTCCATCATGGGGCCGTCTGGATCCGGCAAATCCACCTTATTCAATATGATTGGCGGACTCGGCAAGCCGACGTCTGGAAAGGTGTACATTGATCAAGTCGACATCGCGCAACTTGATCCAGACGAACTGGCGTGGCTGCGATGCCGCAAGATCGGCTATATTTTCCAGAGCTACAATTTGATCGGAACGATGACCTGCCTCGAGAATGTCGCGCTGCCGATGTCGTTTGCCGGCATGGATGGGGACGATGCGCGGGACAAAGCCGTCGAGATTCTCGATCTAGTCGGCTTGGGCCACCGCTTGCTGCACAAACCCACGGAGCTTTCCGGAGGCCAGCAGCAACGGGTTGCCATCGCCCGCGCGCTGGCCAACAGCCCCGAGATTGTCCTTGCCGACGAACCCACCGCCAATCTGGATCAAAAAACCGGTGAGGAGATGATTGAGTTGCTCGTCCGGTTGCAAAGTGAGTTGGGCGTCACAATCATCTCCGCCACCCACGATCTCAAAATGCTTCGCCGTTCGAACCGCATTATGTGGATCAAAGATGGCCAAATCGTAAAAGCCGCGGCTCCGTCGGAAATCGATTTCAGCAGCCCGGAGTTTCACTAAGTCATGACCCACCTTTTCAATTTTTTGAAAAAGCCGAAGCCGGTGCCTACAGCGCCGGCAAACCGGGCGCACCCGCTTGAAGCAATCCCCATCCGCAGCGAGAACGTCGAGCAGCGTCGATCTGATAGCGGGGCGGTCCATTTGCTTGGGAAATTCCCAAACACCGGATTCTTTCAACGCCTGATGGCTGGGTCGGAAAGAAAGGTTCAGATCGCTCTCGACGACAATGGGACTTTTTTCTGGTCACTCATCAATGGCCATCGCGATCTGTTCGCGATCAGCGATCGAATCCAGTCCCGTTTTAAATTGGGGGAATCCGAGAGCCAGGAAGCAACCGTGTTATTTGTGAAAATGCTCATGCGGCGTGGTTACATCCGCTTGAAGTTCCACCCGGTCACCGGTGGCCCGAACCCCGAGAAGGATCCCAAACCATGAGCGAGGTATTAATTCGGACTGAGAATGTCAAAAAACTCTATAAACTCATCGGGGAGGAAGTGTGGGCATTAAGGGGTATCACCTTGGATATCTACAAAGGCGAATTCCTCTCCATCATGGGACCCTCGGGCTCCGGCAAATCGACGTATTTCAATCAGATCGGCGCACTTGATCACCCGACCGAAGGCAAAGTCATCTTCGATGGGCAATCGGTCTTCGACCTCACTGAGCCTGAGCAGGCGTGGTTTCGCTGCAACAAGATTGGCTATATTTTTCAAACCTTCAATCTCATCGGAGTGATGAGCGCATTGCAGAATGTGACGTTACCCATGGTCTTCCAGGGCACTGACAAAAAGACCGCAGCCGAACGAGGCGCGGCTATCCTCGAGCGAGTGGGCCTTGGGCACCGGATGCATCACAAGCCCTTCGAGCTTTCGGGCGGCCAGCAACAACGGGTCGCTATTGCCCGGGCCCTGGCAAACAACCCCACGGTCATCCTGGCGGATGAGCCCACGGGCAATCTCGACACGCGCACAGGCGAAGAAATTATCGAAATTTTGAAATCCCTCAACAGTGAGCAAGGGGTCACCGTGATCTGTTCCACGCACGATCCAAAGATGTTGGCAGCGTCGGCCCGAGTGTGCTGGATCGAAGACGGACTCATCAAAAAAGTCACCTCGCCGGACGAATTGGATCTTCACGAGTAGGAAAATTCTCCCGGTTCATCATTTCGACGTGCAGTTCGCCATAGGCGGGATCGAGGCGCAGATTGCACTGCTCGCAAAGAGACCCCGGACGAAGCTGCGGGCGTTGTTATGGCGGCGCAGGGTTTCCCTTGCAAGTTGGACAAGAGTGGTTTTGGCGCGGTAGGCGCTGAGCTTGATGATGTCGATGAAGTGTTTTCTGCTGGCTTGCAGTTGGGCGACACGTTGCTCGGGTGGGAGGTCTTTGCGGGTATGCAGTTTTCGGGAGGTGAGCAAAGCGTTGGCGCTGACGCTCGCAAACCTTCGTTTGAAGACTATGCGGCCCTCGTGGGTAGCGTGATCGTGGCTTGTGGCCTGACGAACCCCTTTGGCCCGCGTGAGTGCGCTACTGGTGGCGACGAAGCCAGCCGGGCACTGGAAGGCGTCATTGCCGCGCTCGCTGGCGAAGCCGACCGTGGGGACACCCTGACGACCGAAGACATCCTCTGCGCTCTGCGCAGTGCTGAGACGCTCGACTTGGTGGCCCC
>JBDNGG010000303.1:0-28299 GCA_041689405.1 Terrimicrobiaceae bacterium
AAGCCGTGAGCACTATGATAACAATTGAAATTCATTCATGTCATCGGATTCCTATTTCATTACTACGGCGATTGATTACACCAATGCCGCACCGCACATCGGGCACGCATACGAGAAAATTTTAGCGGATGTTTTTGCCCGGCATTACCGTCAGCGCGGACGGGATGTTTTTTTCCTAACGGGCGTTGATCAGCACGGTCAAAAAGTTCAGCAGGCGGCGCAGCGGGCGGGGGTTCCCAGCGCAGAGTTTGCTGAGACGACCACGCGGGGGTTTCTATCACTCTGGGAGAAACTCGATATTTCCTACGACGCATGGGCAGCCACGACGGATGAGCGCCACACGCATGTCGTGCGACAAATCCTGACCAGTCTGCACGAGCGAGGAGAGCTGTATAAGGCAAGCCACACCGGGTTCTACAGCGTGAGGCAGGAGCAATTTCTGACCGACAAAGATCGCGATGAGGATGGAAACTTTGGTCCGGAATGGGGCGAAGTCGTCGAGCTGGAGGAGGAAAATTGGTATTTCCGGCTGTCCAAATACAAGTCGTGGCTCGAAGAATTCCTGGCATCCCACCCGGATTTTGTCTTTCCAGAATTCCGGGGGCGTGAACTGCGTAATGCGGTTGAGCGGCTCAGCGGCGACCTTTGTATTTCGCGACCCAAGGCCCGGTTGGAGTGGGGAATCGAGCTCCCGTTTGATCCTGATTTTGTAACCTACGTGTGGTTTGATGCATTAATCAACTACATCAGCTTCGGCAGATTTCTTTCCAATTCCCCCGAAGAACTCGTTCGATTTGCGAAGATTTGGCCGACCGCAACGCACATCATCGGGAAGGACATTCTTGTCCCTGCTCATGGGATTTACTGGCCCGCGATGCTCAAGGCGATTGGGTTTGGAGACGACCGCATGCCGCGACTTGTCGTCCACGGGTACGTCAACCTTGCCGGTTCAAAAATCAGCAAGAGCCTTGGAAACGTCATTGATCCCTCCGCGTTGGCGGATCGTTACGGAGCAGAAACGCTGCGATACTATCTCATGCGCGACTGCGTCTGCGGGCAAGACATGGACTTCAGCGAGGATCGATTGATCTCAAGGTTTAATGTCGATCTCGCCAATGGACTGGGAAACCTCCTCAATCGAGCCCTCAATATGACCCAGCGCTATCGCGACGGAGTTCTGCATCGCGTAACGGCCCCCTCGCCTGCAACGGCAGAGTTAATCGCCGCGGGGGAAGCGGCCCGCACTGCCGTGTGTGTCGCGTTCGATGCCCATCAGCCACATGCGGCGTTGGAAGCGGTATCGTTGCTTGTCACCAAAGCGAACACGTTCGCTGAGAATGAGGCCCCGTGGAAACTGGCGAAAGATCCCGAGCAAGCTGGGCGTCTCGATGCGGCACTCACGGCGATGGCCGATGCCGTCTGGACTGCAGCGTCATTACTGCAGCCATTCATCCCGGAGAAATCCCAGGCAATCCTAGATCAACTCAGTCTGCCCGCGCGTGCGCTGTCCGGAGCCATGGCACTCATTCCAGACGGCCATCAGGTCAGTGCTCCGGTGCCTGTTTTCCCCCGAATCGAAGCGGTGGCGGATGCTTGACCAAATCTCGCGAATAAAGCAGCTCAGGTACCGGGCCGAGCTGAGCGGGTTGACTGCAGTGGCCGCGGTGGTTCGTCGGCTCCCCTACGACTCGCTGGAATTCCTTGGGGACGTTCTGGGATCCCTGGTTTACCACCTGGACGCCCATGGCAGGGGAACATCCATGGAAAATTTAGCAACCGCATTTGGCGACAAATACGGGCTTGAAGAGCGCGAGCTCATCGCACGACGGTCCTACCAGAGTTTTGCGCGTACGATTTTGTGCCTTTTCTGGTCTCCGAATCTGACGACCGGCAATTACGCGGAATTCATCCGTGTCGAGGGCACGGACAATGATCCCATCCATACCGATCCTGCACTTGCAGGCGTGTATTTTCTTGGCCACTTTAGCAACTTCGAATGGCTAAGTTGGGTAAGCTCACATGCGATCGCTGCCGGCCTCGTGATCACGCAGGGGTTCAAAAATGCTCCGCTGGGGCCGATCTTTGACGCACTCCGTGCGGGAAGCGGCCATACGATTATCCCCAGAGCACGAGCCATCGTGCGTATGCTGAAATTTTTAAAGACTGGCGGAAAAGTTGGTGCCGCTATCGATATGAGCCTTGATCCCCGGCTCGGCGCCGTTCCGGTCCAGTGTTTCGGGCTGTGGACACCCATGAGCCCGATGGCCTCGCTTCTGGCCACCCGCGCCAAAGCCTCTCTGGTCCCAAGTCTGATCTTTCCGTCGGAAGATGGTCGCTTCCGCGTGGAATACCGGCGCCCTGTGAAAGTGAACCCGGATGCGACCGACCAGCAAATCGCTCAAGCGTGCTGGGATGTGCTCGAGGTGGAGATCCGAAAGCGTCCAGAGCTTTGGCTCTGGTCGTACAAGCAATGGCGGTTCCGGCCGACAGAGGATAGCTCCGGGCGCTATCCTAGCTATTCAAATGCTTCCAAACGATTTGACCGGATGTTGCGCGAAAACGGTGTGGACCCTACTACCCCGGAATGCTGCTGAGCATCTCCGCGTTCGTCGGATACTTTCGGATAAAGAAAAGCAAGCGTTCGATGGCTTCCATGGGTTTGTGCCCAGCAAGACCGCGGCGGATCACGTTGATCTTATGCAGCTCTTCAGGCGTCAAAAGTAGTTCTTCGCGGCGAGTACCGGACTGAAAAATATCCACGGCCGGGTAGATCCGTTGCTCGCTGATCTTGCGATCTAGAACAAGCTCCATGTTTCCTGTTCCCTTGAACTCCTGGAAAATCAAATCGTCCATCCGGCTGTTGGTCTCGATCAGCGCAGTTGCCATGATCGTGAGTGACCCCGCTTCCTCGGTATTCCGTGCTGCGGCGAAAAGTTTGCGGGGGATTTCGAGTGCGCGGGAGTCGACGCCACCGCTCATCGTGCGTCCGCCTCCGCCCTGCGCGTTATTGAATGCGCGGCCCATACGGGTGAGCGAGTCCATGAGCACAAACACATCTTTCCCCATTTCCACGAGGCGCTTTGCACGCTCAATGGCCAGTTGCGAGATCCGTGTGTGTGTTTTCACATCACAATCATTCGAACTCGCCATAACTTCAGCAGACGGCACGGTCCTTCGGATTTCCGTCACTTCCTCAGGGCGCTCATCCACAAGCAAAATGATGAGATGGATATCTTTGTGATTCCGGACTACGGCGGCAGCGATGTGTTGCAACAAAGTGGTCTTGCCCGTGCGCGGCGGGGCGACGATGAGGCCGCGTTGACCGCGACCGACGGGGCTCACAAGATCAATGATCCGGGTTGTATAAATATTCGGATCCGTTTCGAGAACAATGCGCCGATCTGGACTCACCGTGGTGAGTTCCTCAAATACCGGAAGGTTCTGGTGTAGATCCGGGTCTTCCCGCTCAAGTTCAGTGAGTTTGTATAGCTGCGGTCCGCGGGGTCCACGACGGGTTTCTCCACGAATCCACATCCCATCACGAAGCCCGTACTTCCGGATCACTTCAGGAGTTACAAAAACATCGTTGTTGGATTGGGTGAAATTCCGTTTGGGTTCACGCAAAAAGCCAAACCCCTTGCCGGAAACTTCGACGATGCCTTCTGCGAATACCAGTGGCTCCGGCGGACGCGGAGGGCGAGCTTGTTGCTGGTCGTTAGGATGTCTTGAAGGACGGTCCCGTCGATTTGAATGCCAGTGCCTTTCCGGTGCTGCCGCTTCTGATGCTACGGTCGATTCTGGCGCGGTTGCCGACTCTTCGTTGAGGGCTGACACCTCGGCTGTAACGACTGGCGTGTTCGCAGTCGGCTCCTCGGGTTGCAGTTCCGGTTGCTGCCGAGCTACCTCTTTAGATTCAGGCGCTTGCTGAGCCTCGGTCGGTATTTCAGCTTGAACGGGGGCCGGATCAGAATCTGCTTTCTTTGCAGCGGGCTTCTTTTTTGGCCTCGGACTGCGCACCCGCTTCGGACGCACCGTTTTGCCAGATTCGGCGCTAGACGGGTTATCGGCAGCAGTGTCTGGGGCTTTGGTCCTGCTCCCTCCTTCGGTAGAAAGCATCGCTGAGGTTATGGAGTTTTGGTCGTCGGTCATGATAAAAAGTTTAAGATTGGGTTAAAATTGGGCGGGCTAGGAAATTGGTTAAGCGGTGATGCAAAACTGGATCGCACGCCGGAGGCCGAGCAGGTCGTCGAAGATTCGCTCTGTCAATATTGTCATTGAGCATCGATTGGGCTATTGCTGTGATAAATACCGTGCGCAACTCGGGGTTGAGCGAAGGATTGCCACCGCTGAGCTTCACCGCGATAGAAATTGCCTTTGAGAACTGCGAGAAAAGCTCACCCCTCTTGTCATCCAGGGCGTCCTTCGCACGTTTTATTTTCGGCCATTTGTTGTGGCCGGCCATGATTTCGAGGTGATCTTGTTAAAAAAGGTAACCAATCCGGAATATCTGCATGGGATGCAGTTCTCTCTTGGATCGTAGGTCGTGAAGAACAAAACTCGCGCGGCGGGTGGAGATTCGGGGCGCAGCCGGACCGGTAGTCTGGCGCTGAGTCGAAGTTCTAGAACCAAACAAACTGGACTCGTGACCAAATGTCAACGCGAATCGCCAAAAATCCGCAAATGATTTCCAGCACGACTTATCCGGAGGCGGATCAAACAAACTGCCGCTCGGGCGCAATCACGGGTTGATTAACCACGAGCCGATCCAAAAATCGCTGCCATCCCTCCTGCCCGCGCAGAATCTCGATCTCCACCCTGAGGTAGTAGATTGGCACCTCGGGGTCGATAATCCGGGGAATGCGGACCGCATCTTTTTCGGTTGTTATGATTGCCGGGATATTTCTTTTTGCGCAGCGGCGGATGAAAAGCTCGATCTCCCGGGCCGTGTAGCGATGGTGGTCGGTGTAGGTCTTAGTGAGACTGAGTTCCGCCCCGTGCGCGCGAAGGGCATTCTCAAAACTCTCAGGTGCGGCAATGCCGCAAATGGAACCGACCGTGAGGCCGCTCAAGAATTCGAGGGGTTTGATCTCACCAGAAAGTAAGTTTTTCAAGTGCCGTGTCCGGTGCGTACACTCGATGATGTCAGCCGTTCGGTTAAATTTTCGCAATTCTTCCACCAAGGCGGAATTATCCTCGCCGGAGCATTTCGTCATGAAAATATGGGTCGCGCGACGCAGACTTGCCGGAGGCTCGCGTAACGTCCCACGCGGTAACATGTAATCATTGCCAAAGGGCGCTTGGCGGTCCACGAGCACCACCTCCAACCGGCGGCTCAACCGTAGATACTGAAGTCCGTCGTCGAGAATGATGGCGTCCCTGCCAAAGTGTTCGATGGCATACAGCCCACTTTTCACGCGGTCGCGATCCACCAGCACGACGACATCGCGCAGGTTGTTTGCCAGCATGAACGGCTCATCCCCCGCTGTGCGGGAATCGAGCAACAGCGACTTCCCATCGCTTACGATGCGGGGCGTGAAGATCGCTTTTTTACGAAATATCTTATCTATAATCCGCCCGATCAGCGGCTTTGGAACACTCTTGTAGCCGCGACTGAGAATCGCCACTTTTCGTCCCCCGGCCGTGAGTTCGCGTGCGATCATCTCAACCACTGGGGTTTTTCCGGTGCCCCCGACGGTGATGTTACCCACGCTGATCACCGGGCATCCCAAATGATGCGTGCGATAAAGACGCGTCCGGTACAACCACAGCCGCAAAAGAATAATGCGCGAGTAGATTCCGGACATCCCGAGGAGAATCCACCGCAGTAAATCGGCACGCCGGCCATATCGACGCTCCAAAATAACGTCGATGGCAAAGGTCTCCAAGCCTTCGAGCCAACGTCTCATTTACGATTCGCCCTCGTCGGGTAACACGCGGACGCCATCGTTATCAGCGCTGGCGCAGAGGATATGATATTCACTAGCACCATAGGCGGCAGACATCGCAGCGATCACCGGAGCAGGGTCTCCCTCAATGCATGACGCAATCGTGGATCCTGACCCGCTCAACCAACCACCGAGCGCCCCTGCTTGCTCGGCGGCACGAATCACGTCCTCCAATCCGGGAATCAGCGATGCACGATAAGGCTGATGCAATCCATCTTCAAAGCAGCCGCGCAGAGAACCGTAGTTTTGCGACGCAAACGCCGCAGCCAGCGCGGCGGCATTCGAAGCACTGCGCACGGCATCGGCAAAGGGAATCGTGCTAGGCATCACTTTACGGGCCATCGCCGTTTCCACTTCAAATGCAGGAATCAGCAGCACAAAAACCAGATCCGGACGCACCGGAAAGCGCTGCCACGAGAGGTCCTGCCGGGCGACAATGAACCCGCCGAACGCCGCAGGCGCCGCATTGTCCGGATGACCCTCCAATTCCGCGCAGATCCGGTAAAGCACGGTCTCATCCAACGGCGCGCCGGCCAGGATGTTCAATCCATGTAGGATTCCCAACCGGACGGTCACGCTGCTGCCTAACCCACGCGACCGAGGCACGTCACCTTCGATCATCCAATCAAATCCAAATGGCAACACTTTCGCCTTTTCAAAAAACCGCGCTGCCGCCGCAGCAGCCATGGCATCCCCCGGCGGCGCATCCGCACGAATGACCGTGGTCGTGTTATAAATTTGGAGTGCCAATCCCAGGGCATCAAAACCCGGACCAAGATTTGCCGACGTTGCAGGCACCCGCACGCGGGCTGAATGAGTCATATCCCGACAAACTACCGAATCGGATGCTGGAAACGAAAGTTTTATGTTCCAGTGTTGACCAAACCGACTTTTCCGTGGTTCTTCTCTCCACCATGCTACTGGATTCGCTTTGGGTATTAATTGGGTTGGGATTGCTTTACTTTGGAGCCGACTGGCTGGTGAAGGGAAGTTCTTCGCTTGCGCTTCGATTCGGGCTCAGTGCGTTGGTGGTCGGCCTCACCGTGGTCGCTTACGGCACGAGTATGCCGGAGTTAGTCGTCAGCGTTAAAGCGGCGCTCGCCGGACAAAGCCAGCTCGCCATCGGGAATGTTGTTGGCTCAAACATCTTCAACGTCGCTGCAATCCTTGGCATTGCCGCGCTGATTTTTCCCATCAAAATTCAGTTCCAGCTCATCCGCTTTGACGTGCCCCTGATGATTGCCGTTTCGCTGCTCGCTATGTTTTTTTTGCGCGACGGGCTGCTGGAGCGCTGGGAGGCAGCGATCCTCTTTTGTGGGATCCTTATTTATACCATCGGAAGCCTGATCTATGCAAAGCGGCACACGCCTGATGCCGTGCATGCAGAGTTCGATGAGTCCGTGCCGAAAGTCCAAGGGACGATGTGGAGTGATATTGGCTTCATCGTCGGTGGAATGCTCCTCCTCATTCTTGGCTCCCACTTCCTCGTCGATGGCTCAATCGGGCTAGCAAGAACCTTTGAGATCTCGGAGGCAGTCATTGGCCTCACCATCGTGGCCGCAGGCACAAGCACGCCGGAGTTGGCAGCCACCGTGGTAGCTGCCATGAAAAAGGAGGCCGATATCGCGGTCGGCAATATCGTCGGTTCAAACATCTACAACCTGCTCTGTATTCTCGGAGCCGCCGGCCTGGTGCATCCTCTTGAAGTGGGTGGTGTCACGTGGATCGACTTCGGCGTCATGCTCGGCGTATCCGTGCTGCTGATCCCATTTATGATTTCCGGGTTTGTCCTGAAACGCTGGGAAGGCGTCGTCCTTCTTGCCATCTACGTTGGATACATCGCGTGGCTCTGGCCAAAATAACGCAGGGCATCGATTCCTGTTTGACCTCCGCGCGAAATCGGTTTTACATCTTTCTACCGGGTGAGGTGGCTGAGTGGTCGAAAGCAGCGCTTTGCTAAAGCGCCGTAGTCCTTAAAGGCTACCGGGGGTTCGAATCCCCCCCTCACCGGCTCTAATTTTAGAGCCATCGGATAATCCAATCTGATTCGTGTTCGACTGTCTCGTCATCAACTAATAGCAAGCAATCCCCAGGGAGCGTTGCACACGCACTACTGGTCCCCATAACCTGTTTCAAACGTTTTCCCCCATGTTCGAATGGCTGCGTAATTTTTCTTTCGGCGATCGTGGTGCTCGCGGTGGTATCGAGTGTTTTTATTTTCACGCGACCGGAGCCATCGTCGAGCGACCATGCATTCTGGTTGTTTGCGCGGTCGCATTTTCAAGTTTATGAGCCGCTGATTGCAAAGTGGAACGGCGAGCATCCGGAGATGCGGATTGAGCCGTTGCTGCTTTCCCTTCCAGCGATGGAGCGGCGGTTGTTCTCAGGGTTTATGTCGGGTACGCCGATGGCGGATTTATTTGAGATTACGCAAATTGTAACGGCGCGGCTGATCTCTGGGCCGAGGGAGGATATCGGGCTGCGGGATTTGACGGATTTACTGAAGTCCGAGGGCCTGTCGGATACAATCAATCCGCCGTCGTTTTCGCCGTGGACGCTGCATGGCCGGATTTACGGTCTGCCGCATGACGTGCATCCCGTGTTGTTGGTGTATCGCTCGGATCTTGTGGAGGCGGCTGGGATTGATGTGAGCGAAATCGAAACGTGGGAGAATTTTGCGCGGGTTATGGGGCCGCTGCAGCGGACAGGTGGAAAGAGTGAGGAGGATCGTTATCTTCTCAACGTCTGGCACCGAAGTGCTGCAATTACTTTTGCTTCAGGCAGGGGGCGGTTTTTTTGATGCGAACTTACGACCGGTGTTGGACTCCGAGGTCAATGCGATAGTGATGGCGACGATTGCGCCGTGGTGCACGGGGCCAAACCGGATCGCGATTGATGCGCCGGAGTTCAGTGCCTCAGGAAATGCATTGAAAATGCGCGGGCAGGTAGTGGCGGCGATCATGCCGGACTGGCTGGCAGGGGTTTGTGAAAACGATATGCCCGGCTTGAGTGGAAAGCTCAAATTGATACCACTGCCGGCTTGGACGAAGGGCGGTCGGCGCACGAGCGTGATGGGCGGCACGATGCTGGGATTCAACAAAAACGTGCCTGATGCCGTGTTCGAAAAGCAGTGGGAGTTTGCGCAATTCCTTTATCGCTCGCCGGAGCTCGCCGCCGAGATGTTTCGGAGATCGACGATCATACCGCCGGCTCGGAGTTTGTGGAAGTTGCCGGTCTTTGACGAAGCGGACCCGTACTTCAGTGATCAGCCGGTCGGGCGGTTATTTATCGAGCAGGCGCCGGACGTGCCGTTGCGAGTCTCATCTCCGTTTTTCAATGCGGCCATCGATAAGGGAGAGGAATGAAAAAGTCGAATACGGCACTGCTGTTCCTGTATCCGTTGCTGGTCTTTTTTTCGATTCTCACACTCGTGCCATTTGCCTGGATGATTTGCGCGGCGTTCAAGGGCAATGCGGATTTTTTCAATTCCTTGTTTCTGCCTGGGGGAGACGGACTCCTTGGCATCGCATGGGATCGCCTGACGTTTGCAAACTTTGCGAAACTTTTCGGAGAGCTAGGCATGTTGCGGGCGACGATGAACTCGGTTTTTCTCGCCTCGACAACTGCTTTGCTCGGGACGATCGGAGGGGCCATGGGTGGCTACGCGCTGGCGAAGTTTGAATTTCGCGGGCGCAAATGGATGAGGCGTCTGGTTTTCGCGGCGATGGTCATTCCCGGCCCGCTATTGATGGCACCCGGATACCAGATGATGTATCATCTGGGATTGCTCGACACGTATGCGGGGATGATCCTCCCGACGATAGCTCCGGCTTTCGGCATTTTCCTATTTCGGCAGTCGATTTTGAACAGCGTGCCGATGGAGCTGATCGAGGCGGCGCGTATCGACGGAGCGGGTGAAATACGCATCTTTGCCACCATGGTGCTGCCCATCGTCCGGCCAATGATCGGTGCGTTTCTGATGATCACTTTTCTCGGCACCTGGAACAACTTCATCGGTCCGCAGATTCTCCTTCAGAGTCCTGAGAAGTTCCCGCTGTCGGTGGCGATCAACTCGCTGAAAGGCGTCTATGGGCAGGACTACGGCATGTTGATGGCTGGAACCCTCATCTCCATCGCCCCGATTCTCGTCCTGTTTTTGTTGCTTCAGAAAGAATTCATCGCAGGGCTCACGGCCGGTTCGGTGAAAGGGTAGGACAAGTTTGGGGGGGTATTGCTACAACGTGATGACCACTTTACCAAAGTGCGCGCCGCTCTGCAGGTGTTTGTAGGCACTCGCGGCTTCGTCGAATGGAAATTTGCGGTCTATGACGGGTTTCAGCTGATGGCGCGCAATCGCATGGTTCATCGCCTCGAACGCTTCTCGATTTCCGACATAGATTCCACGAATGAGGGCATTGCGCCCAATGATATCGATGAGCGGCGCCTGCGTGGTAAAGCCACTCACGCCACCGATCACGCTGATCGTGCCGCCCGGAGCAAGGGCTTGTAGCGATTTGGCAAAGGTATCCGCGCCGCCAACTTCCAGCACATGAGTGACACCCACCTTATTGGTGAGGCGGAAAACTTCGCGTTCCCAGTCAGGCGTGGTGCGGTAGTTGATCGTGTCGTCCGTTCCGAGCGCCCGGGCACGCTCCAGTTTTTGATCGCTGCCGGACGTGATAATCACCCGTGCCCCATGCATTTTTGCAAACTGCAACCCGAACAAGGATACCCCGCCCGTGCCTTGCAGTAAGACGGTGTCGGAAGCAGCCACCCGGCCCTGCGTAACTAGTGCATTCCACGCCGTGAGTGCTGCACACGGGAGTGTTGCTGCTTCCGCGAAGCTCAGATGTTCAGGGATCGCAATCACACCATGCGCAGACAGCACGACTTGCTCGCTCAAGATCCCATCAATCGCACCGCCAAGGGCAGATTCGCTCACTCCCGGATGCAATCCTCCTCGAATCCAATTCTGAAAAAATGTCCCAGCGACGCGGTCACCGGGCTTCCATTGCGAAACACTTTCGCCAACAGCGAGGATTTCACCCGCACCATCAGATAGCGGAACACAGGGAAGGTCCAGTTTTCCATAATTTCCGCTGATGACCATGAGATCACGGAAATTGAGCGAGGCAGCGCGGACTCCCACCAGCACTTGGCCAGCGGCGGGTTTCGGATTGGGAAGATCAGCGAGCTGCAGAGCTTCGAGGTTACCTGTCGAGACGATTTGGTATGTTTTCATTCAGCGTTAAATTCAATTGGGTTGGTAGGTTGGATAATCGGTATAGCCCTCTGGTCCAGATGAGTAAAACTTCTCTGGAATTGGCGGGTTGAGCGGCGCACCAAGACGGAACCGCTCGATCAAGTCCGGATTTGCTATGTATGGCACGCCAAAGGCCACGGCATCTGCCTCCCCTGCAGCGAGCACCGTATTGCCGGATTCCCGCGTGAATTTCTCATTGGCCACGTACACACCGCCGAATACCTGCTTGAGTTGCGGCCCAATACGGTTATCGCCCAGTGCCTCGCGAGCGCAGATGAATGCGATCTTGCGGTGCCCCAACTCCCTCGCAACATAGGTAAAGGTAGCGAGCGGGTCCGAATCCCCCATGTCATGTGCATCTCCCCGCGGTGCGAGGTGCATGCCGACACGGTCTGCGCCCCACACAGATATCGCTGCGTCCGCGACCTCCAACATCAAACGCGCCCGGTTTTCAATCGATCCGCCGTATTCGTCCGTGCGGTGATTCGTCGAGTCCTGCAAAAACTGGTCGAGCAAGTAGCCATTTGCCCCGTGCACCTCGACGCCGTCGAATCCTGCAGCCAACGCGTTTTCCGCGCCTTTGCGATACGCCTCGACGATGACGGGGATCTCGTCGGTGGCGAGTGCCCGCGGAGTGACAAATTCTTTTTCTGGCCGCACGAGACTGACATGACCCGCCGGGCGAATCGCACTGGGAGCAACCGGCGTTTCCCCATCAAGGAAAAGCGGATCCGAGATGCGGCCCACGTGCCAAAGTTGCACCGCGATACGTCCGCCGGCATCGTGCACTGCCTTTGTGATCTGTTTCCACCCCTCGACCTGTTCGTCTGACCAGATGCCCGGCGTGTCCGCGTAGCCCACACCCATCGGAGTCACCGATGTTGCTTCCGTGAGGATGAGGCCGGCGGCGGATCGCTGGCGGTAATATTCCGCCATCAGCGCATTTGGCACACGTTTGTTCCCGCCGCGGGCGCGAGTGAGTGGAGCCATAAAGATGCGGTTCGGCAGATTCCATGCTCCCACAGTAATGGGATCAAATAGTGTTTTAGATGCAGCGTTTGCCATGGGTGATAAATATTTGACTGATCAGTAAAGTTTTTCGATCAAAAAGTCAGGCTCGGGCGGCCTCGATACGAGTATCAAGCACCCGAAGGATGTTGGACTTCAGGTTTCGTAAAGGCCCGAGATCATTGAGGACTTTGGCTTGGAGCATCGCCCCTTGGAACAGCGAGAAAACGCGTGACGCGACCTCGCGAGAATTCCCTTCCGCAACTAAGCCTTCCGACTGGGCATCGCGAATGGCTGATTCCAGATAACGGAGGTAGCGCTGAAGGATCTCAGCAGCCTTGAGTCTGATTTTTTCATCTTGAGTGCTAAGCTCCCCACCCAGCGTGATCATCGGACATCCGCAGATTTTTCCATATGTGGTGAGCTTACTCTCCTGGCACCGGATTACGCCGTCACAATACCGATCCAACCGCACCAAGGGTGGCAATTGCGGCGAAAATATCGCATCCAACCCGGGGAGTTTAGCTTTCCAATCCGCCTCCATCGCAGCAACCGTGAGATCCGACTTCGAGGGAAAAAAATGATAAAAGCTGCCCTTCTTCACATTCGCTGCACGGCAGATATCATCCACACTCACCGAGCCATAGCTGCTCTCCCAAATGAGCTCCATCGCCATCCTCAGCAGGCGGCATTTGGATTCACATTCAGATTTCATAACTAGACCTTAGTTGACTGCTCAGTCAAATTCAAACTTTCTATTCTGGAGGGGGTATTTTTGAAGCAGTGGAAGAAATCGCCATGCCTTTGAGCTGTCAAAACAGCCTCCGCAATGTTGTATTCACGGCTCCATGCACGAAGCATCCTCCACCACAACGGAATCCAAGCCCTCCGTGAACTACGTCTTTGTGGATTATGAGAACGTACACGATGTGGACCTCTCGCTAATCGGCAGCAAAACAGTTTATCTCACTCTCCTTCTGGGCGCGAGGCAGACGAAGCTGGATGCGCCACTAGTCGAGAAACTAATCGCGCATGCGTCCTCGGTGCAGCTCGTGCGTCTGAACTCGTCGGGTAAGAATGCCCTCGATTTTGCTCTTGCCTACTACGTGGGTCGAGCGGTGCAGGCGGACCCCAACGCTTGGTTTCACATCATCTCCAAGGACACGGGCTTTGACCCGCTCATCGAGCACCTGAAAAGTCGGCACATCCGCGCCTACCGTCACACCGACTACGCGACGCTCACGTTCTCCACAGCACCGAAGCCGCCCGCACCCGGGCCGGACGCCTTGGTGCTCCAAGTGCTCGAGCATCTTCAAAAGCACACAAACAACCGCCCGAAACGTAAAAAGACGCTAGCCAGTCATCTCGCGCCCCTCTGCAAGAAATCGGCCACCGAAGTCGATACGCTGATCGAAAAACTGCGCCAAGCCGGGCACCTGAAGATCGGAGACCAGGGAGCAGTGACTTACCACCTCGATCCGAAATAGGGTCGCTTGGAATAATGAGAGATGCTTATCGTCGCTCTATAGATCCAGCAACATTTCCTGAGGGATGGCTGCGTTGCGTCGCTCGATGATTCGGATCAACTCGGCCGGCGTGATGTCGCCTTGTTGCGCCGAATCAACCACGCGGCGGAATGCCATGGCCCAGCCGGGATTGCTCACCGTCATGTCCCGAATCTCCTGCACTGGAGCCCGACTGTCGAGATCGCGAAGTTCCGACGGTGAAATTCCCAGCGCCTCTGCAAACGCCGTCAGCACATCCGATGATGGATAACGGAAGCCCTTCTCCACGTCCGCCACAAACGCGACGGATTTGAGTCCTGCTTCTTTCGCCAGAGCCCTCATGGAAAGACCCTTGCTGATACGAAGCTCCTTGATGCGTGCTCCGAGAGAGGACGCTGCGGTTTCTGGATTCACTTTCATGGTTTTTTTTGTGCGCGTTAACGCGAACAGAGCGGCAATGCTTTGTGGGTTGCTCCCTCCCAAGTTGGACTGATACCACAGAAAATCAAGAACTTAATGAGAACGATACAAGGACGCTGTTTGATCCCCTGCCTTGATGCGCCTCGGGAGACTTTCTCACGATAGTGGCCTAATTCAGGCTGAAAGAAAGCTTCAGACCGCTACGATTACAGCCCTCATACTAGTTGTTCGCATTTCTGCATAATACGCGTCTTTATTTACATTTGCTCACCTCCCCTCAATTGCCCCAATACAAGACCAAAGACGATTATCGGAGCTTCTATGCTCTAAGCAGTCACGCGTTTCTGCTCTCGGGCGTCACCAAGTATTCTGGATCAGTGGTTGGGCGATCAGGCCAAGCTGGAGGAAATCTGGTATGACGCTTGCCATGCGGTTGTAGCTCCCGATGTCGCGGCTCCCATCGTTCGCGTGGGTATTCCTATCGACCATCGAGATCGGATTACGGTCCACGCTCGGCAGGTGGGCGGTTTTGATGCCGGTTTCCGGCAATGCCGTGCGAGACAGGTTAAAAAATCAGGATGGCTACTAAGGTCAATCTGCTCGCGATCCCCGGAACGAGCGGCTAGGAACGTTTGCGGGCGGCGATTTGCCAGAACCAGCGCCAATGACCGCTAAGGTGCATTGTCAATAGCGCGAGGACCAGATAGCCGATCCCCGTATGCCAGTCGCCCCGCTCATGGCGAGTCAGGCCCATCGCATGGAGTCCCGCGCCTCCGCGCGACCCGCGCGGACGCTGAGATGCCAGAAGCAAACCCGTGCCACCCATGGCGCAGAATGCCAACCAGAGGACCAAGTTGAGGGGTCTTATAGACGGAACTTTTCATGGCAATCCAAGCCGACTACGTCCTCCGCAAACGATCTTGTGCAAGGTCAAAGATTGCGCGGTTTTTGTGCTACCGCCATCGCCTGACGCACGGTTCGGCATGTCGCTGAATTCATGAATGCACGGTCTTTTTCCGAGAGGTTTTGTTCGCCGATGCGATCGGATTCCTCGATCACGTCTCGGGGATAAAAGCGGCGACGCATCGCCAGCGCGACATGGACCAAGGCAATGAGCACAGGGACCTCAATGAGCGGACCCACGACTGCAGCAAAGGCAACGCCTGAATTGATGCCAAACACCGCGATCGCTACGGCAATCGCCAACTCGAAGTTATTTCCCGACGCCGTAAATGCCAGCGTGGCAGATCGAGAGTAGTCCGCACCAAGTGTGCGGCCCATGAAAAAGCTGACGAGGAACATGATGACGAAATAAATCGAGAGCGGGACGGCAATGAGCAGCACGTCCAAGGGAAGCCTCACAATGGCATCTCCTTTGAACGTGAACATCACAACGATCGTGAAAAGCAAGGCACTGAGGGTGATAGGCGAGACCCGAGGGATGAAGACGTCGTCGTACCAGTCAGCCCCCTTGAGGGGGATCAAAATCATCCGGCTGAGAATCCCCGCAGCGAACGGCACCCCAAGATAAAGCATCACGCTCCAGAAAATATCTCCAATGCTGATGTCCAACACCGTCGCCTCCAGCCCGAAAAAGGGAGGCAGCACAGCGAGGAAGAGCCATGCATAGGCGCTATAGAAAACGACCTGGGCCACGCTATTGATCGCCACCAGGCCCGCAGCGTATTCATTACTTCCCTTCGCCAGTTGATTCCAAACCAGCACCATCGCGATGCATCGTGCGATTCCGACGAGGATTAGCCCGACCATGTATTCCGGGTGATTGTGGAGAAAAATAATCGCCAGCAAAAACATGAGCACGGGCCCGACGAGCCAGTTTTGAATTAGCGACAGACCAAGAATTTTCGTATCCTTGAAGACGCGAGGCATCTCCTCGTATTTCACCTTCGCGAGCGGAGGATACATCATCAGCATCAATCCGGCAGCGATGAGCAGGTTGGTCGTTCCTACCGTGACCGGAGCAAAAAACGCCTCGGGGTCTGAGATCACAAAGTTTCCGATCAAAACGCCGATGCCCATGGCGGCAAAAATCCACAGCGTGAGGTATCTGTCCAAAAAGGACATGCGTTTGGCAATGGAGTCAGACATAAGAGTAAAAAATAGTGAGGCGATGGATTACAGAAACCCGATCAATTACCCGCATCCTACAGCGACCAATCGCCACAACCGCAAGTTCGGAAACATGACAATCTCGTGTGGTTACTCACTCAAGTGCTTCGGCGTCGCGTCCTCCGCCAACGAGGAGGCGACCGACTGTCGCCGTGCGAAATTCCTGAAATGTGCCCTGAAGGATGGCAGTCCGTGCTCGCCGGGCGAGATCCACGTAAAAATGGAGGTTGTGAATGGAGATCAATCGGAGCCCGAGGATTTCTTCTGCCTTAACGAGGTGGCGGAGGTAGGCGCGGGTGAAATTTTGGCACGCGTAGCATTCGCATCCTTCTTCAATCGGACGAGCATCGCGCGCGAACGGGGCATTCTTCAAGTTCATCGTGCCGTCGCTCGTAAATGCCGTTCCCGTGCGTGCAAGACGCGTCGGGAGCACGCAGTCCATCATATCGATTCCTCTGGCAATCATTTCAATGACCTGGGCCGGCGTGCCGAGACCCATGGCATAGCGGGCTTTTTCTTTTGGCAACCACGGCTCCGCGGATTCCACCGCAGCAAACATCTCCGGCTCCGGCTCACCCACGCTGACACCGCCAATCGCGTATCCGTCGAATCCAATCTCTTGCAGAGCGAGGGCAGATTGTTTCCGGAGATCCGGATAGCTGGACCCCTGAACAATACCAAAAACCAGCGGACGCCCCTCCGGTGGCTGCTGATCCCACCACGCACGGCACCGGGCCGCCCATCGTAACGTCAAGTCGAGACTGCGACTGCTTTCGTCGTACGGACACGGATGCGGCGGACATTCATCGAAGGCCATGACGATGTCTGAGCCGAGATCGCGTTGGATTTCCATGGACGTCTCCGGGCCGATGAACGTCGGAGTTCCATCCAGATGGTTCTGAAAATGCACACCCTCCTCGGTGATCCGGCGGAGCTTCGCCAGCGAGAAAACTTGAAATCCACCGCTGTCCGTGAGGATCGGACCATCCCAGCCCATGAACGAATGCAATCCACCCAGATCCCGAATCAATTTTTCGCCGGGCCGCACATGGAGGTGATACGTATTTCCAAGGATGATCTGCGCTGACACTTCGCGGAGTTCGCGCGGCGTCATGGCTTTTACCGTCGCCTGGGTGCCCACCGGCATAAACACAGGAGTCTCGACGACTCCATGGCGTGTGTGGAGGAGTCCGGCGCGGGCTCCACCGTCGGTCGCCTGCAAATCAAATGCCATTACGCGCCGAGTTTCCAGACGGTCCTGCCCGCAACAATAGTCTGCACCGCGCGACCCCGCAGCGTCGTGCCATGGTAAGGGGTATTGCGCGAAAGCGAATGCGATGCCGCACGGTCCACTGTCCACTCCAGATCGGGATCAATTATTGTCACGTCCGCCGGCGCTCCAGGCGAAAGTGTGCCCCGATCCAATTTTAAGAGCCGGGCAGGATTGATCGTAAGCAGCGCGATCAATCGCGGGAGGTCGATTGTTTTTGTTTTGTGGACCAACGTGTCGCAGAACAACGCGAGCTCGGTTTCGAGCCCGATAATACCAAATGGCGCCTGATCAATCTCGACTTCCTTTTCATAGCCTGCATGCGGCGCGTGATCACTGGCAAGGATGTCGATGGTTCCATCCGCGATCCCGCCCAGAAGCAGGTCGATATCATCCTGCGTGCGCAGGGGAGGATTCATTTTGTAATTAGAATCAAACCCACGCAGCGAGGCGTCGGTCAGCGTGATATGGTGCGGGCAAACCTCACCGGAAATTTTTACCCCGCGGGCACGGGCCTGACGAATGAGATCCACACTCCCCCCCGATGTCAGATGCTGGCAATGGATCGGAGCGTCGCACAACTCGGAGAGTAAAATGTTTCGCGAAACAATGAGTTCCTCGCCAATTCGAGGCCACCCGGGAAGACCAAGGCGCACGCTCCATTCACCCTCATGCATGATGCCATCTGCGACCAGGCTATAATCCTGGCAGTGGTCAAGCAGCGGGAGATCAAACATCCGGGCATATTCCAGCGCCCGACGCATCACCTCGTGGCTTTGGATGCAATGTCCATCATCGGTAATCGCGACAATCCCCGCTTTAACCATGGACCCAATGGGCGCGAGTTCCTCGCCAGCGAGGCCCTTGGTAATCGCACCGGTGCAAAAAACATTGACGTGAGCAACCTCCCCGGCACGCTCATGAATCCATCGGATCACACTCGGGCTGTCGGCAACCGGTGATGTATTGGGCATGCAAACCACGGAGGTGAACCCGCCTGCTGCTGCCGCGAGAGTCCCAGACGCGATAGTTTCCTTGTGCGACTGGCCCGGCTCGCGCAAGTGAACGTGGAGGTCAATAAGGCCAGGTGCGACGACCAAGCCCGACGCGTCGACCGTTTCATGCGCCCCCTCCGATGCCTGAGGTGGATCTGCGAACTTACCATCAACGATCCACAAATCCGAGACTTCATCGCGTCCGGATGCGGGATCGATCACTCTGCCATTGGCGATTTTGGTGATGTTACTCATGAAAAATCAGCGCACTCCCGCGCCTCCACCGCAGAGATAGAGAACAGCCATGCGGACGGCGATGCCATTGGTCACCTGCTCAAGGATCACACTCTGCGATCCATCAGCAACGTCGCTGTCGATTTCCACACCGCGATTAATCGGCCCCGGATGCATGATGAGGCAATGCGGTTTGAGGCGGGCAGCGCGCTCCTTCGTAAGGCCAAACAGACTCGTGTATTCGCGGAGATTGGGAAAATATTCTTTGCGCTGCCGCTCGTGCTGGACGCGGAGGAGATTCACCACGTCCACCGATGCCAGAACATCATCGATCTTGTGTGATATCCGCACTCCCAGACACTCAAAGGATTTTGGAACGAGCGTCGTCGGGCCCACCAGCGTCACGCGGGCTCCCAGTTTCACCAGCGCATGCACATTAGACCGCGCCACCCGGCTGAATAGGATGTCACCGACGATCGCCACTTCAAGCCCGTCAATAGTTCCAAAATGCTCGCGCATGGTGAACACATCGAGCAGCCCTTGGGTCGGATGC
The DNA here is from genome assembly GCA_041689405.1 of Terrimicrobiaceae bacterium. Classification (GTDB taxonomy): domain Bacteria; phylum Verrucomicrobiota; class Verrucomicrobiia; order Chthoniobacterales; family JAATET01; genus JBDNGG01. The sequence goes on from JBDNGG010000303.1 coordinate 19,324, forward strand.
TCATGCGCTCCATCGCCGGCATTGATGATGCTCGAGTCCAGCCGCGTTGCAAGAAACTGAGACGCTCCGGGCGAGCTATGCCGGAGGACGATAATGTCCGCATGCAGCGCCTGAAGATTCAATGCCGTGTCTTTGAGCGATTCCCCCTTTTTCAGGCTGGAGACGGACGCGGAGATATTGACGACGTCCGCGCTGAGACGAAGCGCAGCGATTTCAAACGACGTGCGAGTGCGGGTGCTCGGCTCGACAAAAAAGTTAACTAACGTCTTGCCTCGGAGGGCAGGCACTTTTTTCAGATTTCGCTGACCCACTCCTTTGAATGCGCGGGCCGTATCGAGAATCAGCGAAATTTCGCCGGCTGACAATTCGTCCAACCCCAGCAGGTCTTTTGAGTTCCATTGCACGCTCACAGTTTCACGATCCAAACACAATCCGGCACGCCGTCGAGGTTTTCGAAGCGAACGCGGATTTTTTCAGACGCCTCAGTCAGCACTTTGCAACCCACAAAATTCGCGTGGATCGGAAGTTCCCGATGCCCCCGGTCTACCAGCGCAGCCAACTGAATGCTGGCAGGACGACCAAACGAGGCGATGGCATCCATCGCCGCACGGCAGCTCCGTCCGGTGAAAAGCACATCATCAACCAGGATCACGGTGCGCCCATCAAGATCCCAGGGAAGGCGAGTGGTTTCCAGCGCCGTGAGCTTTGGACGCGTGGCAAGATCGTCGCGGTGCATCGACACGTCCACCAAGCCGTATTCCGGACGCTGGCCCTCACATCCCTCAATAAAATCGCAGAGCCTACGGGCGATTTCGGCGCCACGCGTCGGAATCCCCGCAATCACAAGGCGATCAATGCACGTATTTCGTTCGCAAATCTCGTCAGCGATGCGGTGCAGCGCTTTGCGGATCGCGTCCGCATCCATAGCTACAACCAAGTTTGGAGGGGATACCGTGCCGGTGCCCGGGCGATCATCGGGAACAGTCACAAAATCTACTTGGCTTCCTCCGCTTTTGGCTCAGTGGGCGCGGATGCGTCGGATGGTTGGCGGGGTTGACTGCCGCGGTCGTCACGCCATGCGGAGCGGTATTTGATAATCCAGTCGAGCAGAGCACGTTCAAAGCCGATATCCTTGCCAGCCTTCTCGCTTTCAATCCACTTGTGACGAAGAATTTCTTCCCGCTCGGCCAGGTACTCGCGGTAAAGCGAGGAGTTTTTAACGAGATCAAATACGACCTCGGTTTTAGGGGCACTCATAAGATTATTTTGTTATCGCCACAGAATCTCAAAACGTCAACTCCGCTCACACCGGCAACGCTTTTTGAAGGCGGGCGGAAATTGTTTCAAATGCGGCTGCAGATACCGTTTCCGGGGCAAATCCTGCCACTGGCCTTCCCACATCTCCTCCCTCACGTAGGGCCATTTCAATCGGAATCTCACCCAACAGTTCCACTCCGAGGCGCTTTGCCTCGCGCGCCCCGCCGCCACTGCCGAAGATGTCGTAACGGACGCCGTCCGAAGGACACAAAAAGTAACTCATATTTTCGACCAGCCCCAAGATCGGAACGTTAGTTTTTTGAAACATCGTGCTTGCCTTGCGGGCATCAATCAATGCGACCTCTTGCGGTGTTGTGACAATGACAACACCGGACAACGCCACCGTTTGCACGATGGTTAATTGTATGTCACCCGTTCCCGGCGGCAGATCCAGGATCAAGTAATCCAGATCTCCCCAGGCGACTTGTTTGAGAAACTGCTGCGTGTAGCGCGTCACCATGGGACCCCGCAGCACAGCGGGCGAGGCATCCTCGACAAGATACCCCATCGACATGAGCTGGATTCCCAAGCGCTGGATCGGAATAATCCGGTTTTCGTCATCGGCCATGGGTCGGTCATTTCCGCCAAACATCAGCGCGATACTGGGTCCGTAGAGATCACAATCACATAACCCTACCCGCGCACCCGCTCGCTGAAGCGACACCGCCAGGTTCGTCGCAACCGTGGATTTTCCCACGCCGCCTTTGCCACTGGCCACTGCAATAATATGTTTCACTCCGTCGATTTTCTGTGGACCCGTAGCTCCCGCAGGAGCTGCCGGAGCTTGAATATCAATCTTCACGCGGGCGTCCGAAATTCCTTTTAGTGTCCGCAGGGCCTCGACCGAGCGGTCACGAATCTCGGCAGCCACCTTGGGTTCATTGGTGGAAAGATTGAGTTGAACCTCAACCTCCGCACCTTCGATCAGAACCCCTTTCACCAGGCCAAAGGAAACGATGTCACGGCTGAATCCCGGGTATTTCACATTCTTCAACACTGCTAACACGTCATCTTGAGAAAAATTTTCTATATCCACTTTCATACTATCGCAGACGAAAGGGGCTCCGCGCAATGGCTCGTTAAAAAATTGAAATTAAATTTCGACTTGCAGGATAAATACAATCCCCGTAAAGCGAAGAACGTCCATCGGGCATACGACCGCCGATGTTCTAAGAATCCACTTCGCCTGTTTGAACCTGATCCACGACATCATCATCCAGCCCCTCCAGTCACGGCAGGGGAAAAGCGGTGTCGTGTTCCTGATCGCTTTCGTTGGATCGTTTGCATCTTCGCTGCGCTTTTCCGCAGATCTCAATTTTTCCAATCAGGTTTTATTCACCTCAACCACACACTGCCATAGCCATTAAATTCCGAGCTCCTGTAACTCCACGTTACGACCACCGCATCAACGATCGCATTCGCGCTCGTGAGGTGCGCGTCGTCATCGCCGCCACCAATGAGCAACTCGGCGTCCTCAAGATCGAAGACGCACTGCGCAAGGCGAAGAGCCTCGGCCTTGATTTGGTCGAAGTTGCATCCACAGCCAATCCTCCGGTTTGTCGCATCGTTGATTACGGAAAATTCCGTTACGAACAAGCAAAGCAGGAGAAGGAGAAAAAGCAGACTGTGAGCAAGGTGAAGGAGATCAAATTCCGTGCCAACATCGACGAGCATGACTACATGACGAAGGTGCGCCGTGCAGAAGACTTTCTCGATAAAGGGAACAAGCTGAAAATTGGTTTGCAATTCCGGGGCCGCGAGATGGCACACCAGGCAATCGGAATGGCTGTGATGTTGCGCATCAAAGACGACCTCTCCACGATGGCTCATGTCGATATGGAGCCAAAACTTACTGGTCGTTCTCTGGGAATGACATTGAGTCCGCTTCCTGCGACTAAGCGAAAACGCCGTTTCAGCAAGGCAGGCGACGTCTTCCAAGAAGAGGAAGAAGAGCACGACGACGAGGAAGATGCCAACGAGTAAGCCTCCGGAATTCCGGGGCCGCCTCTTGCTTTTTGACATCGACGGCACGCTCATTACCTCCGGAGGTGCGGGTGAGAGTGCACTCATCGCCGCCATGGTGGATCGATTTGGCGTAACCGAAGATCTCTCGGGCATTACCTTGGCGGGCGGGACCGACGGCGCCATCGCACGGCTGCTTCTGCGAAAGCACAACCTCGCAGAATCAACCGAAAATATTACTGCGTTACTCGATGCCTATTTGCATCACCTCAAGCCACGTATGGGGACGCATCCTGGCCGTGTGCTGCCCGGAATCGTCGCGTTACTGGAGCGATTGAAATCTGAGCCTGGGTGCGTTTTAGCATTGCTGACCGGCAACCTGAGCCGGGGCGCCGAGATCAAGCTTACCCACTATGGCGTCTGGGATTTTTTCGAATTTGGCGCCTTCGCTGACGACCATCATGATCGTAACGAGCTCGGACGTTTTGCACATGCGCGCGCGCTGGAACGTCATGGCGTAAATTTTCCGCCCGAGGCGATCTATGTCATCGGCGACACTCCGCGAGACATTGAATGTGGACGTGCTGTAGGTGCCAAAACAGTTGCCATCTCCACTGGCCAATATCAGATCGAAGAATTACGCGCTCACTCACCGGACCTTCTTTTCGAAGACCTCTCGGATACCGATGCGGTAGCTATCGCCCTGCTGCGCGATTAATCACATCGAGTGTTGACCGCAGGTTGCGATCCTCAGAATATTCCTGGCTAAGCTTCCTGCACCCTGCTCTCACTGTCGCATTCCCTCGTTGAGCCGCCCAATGCTCAAGCGCGGCTTCCAATGCGAGACCATCACCGGCTCGAATAATGCTTCCGTGAATTCCTTCGCCAAGGATTTCCGAAAATCCATTTGCATCGGTTGTCACTACCGGGAGTCCTGCGGCCAATGCCTCCAGACAGGCATTCGAGAAGGGATCGTAAATCGTGGGAGCTACAAAAACATCCGCTGCTGCATACAGGTCTCGCATTTTTTTGACGGGACCAATCAGTCGGACATTCTCAGGAATCGGCCCGCGCCATGTCCCCTTCCCCGCGACAACCAAGGTGACGTTCGACATCCTTTCTACAGCATTCACCGCAAATCGCAGACCTTTACGCTCCCAGCCACTCCCAGCGAAGAGGATCATCGCGTGGTCGTCCGGGATGTGATTCAGTGCTCGCGTCTCCGCCCGATCTCCAATGATATCACCACCGGGAGGATCGTAGCCGTTTGGAATCACCGCAACGCGGTCCCGGGAATAATCAAAATTTGCTAATATCTCATCATGCACCATGACCGAGTTCGCGATCACCCATCGGGCTCCTTCGCAAGAAAATGTTTCCTGCTCAAGCCGCAATAGAGCCGTATTTTTCCGGTTGAAGATCCGCAGCCATGGCTTCCAGATCGGCTCGAAAGCGCGCCGCCGCGACTGCCACACACGGTGAACACCATCCCCGGCGCGGTAGATGTCGCAGCGCCCGATCCGCTCCATGCTGAACACGACGTCGCAATTCCCTGAAGCGCGGCGAGCCAACTCAGCAAATCGCTCCGGTCCACCCGCATCGACTCGCCGTATCGCGTCGTTCACCCAAGCCGACAGCGGCCACTCCGAGGTTGTCACGAGCACGGGGTGATGTCCGGCGGCTATGAGGCCCGTCGCCAATCGCCGCAGGTAAGCTTCGGCTCCACCCGAAGAGGAATACCCGCGCCGTATTAGTGCAATTTTCATTCCTTGACCGCGTTACCCACACGCTATTCCTCGGTGATGAAATCCGTAGTTGCCCGCCCACCCCATTGCACCGCCGTGCGCGGCGCGGATTTGTGGCTGGCAAGTTTTCGATATTCCAGAATCCCCGCGGAAATTGCGTCCGCCATGGTGTCGCGCCACGACACGGCAGCGATTTTTCGAGACTCAGTAGGATTGGTCAAAAATCCCGCCTCAATAAGCACCGCAGGCACGTTTGCGAGCTGCAACACCTTGAAGCGTGCCCGCTTCACTCCGCGATCCACCAAGGAAACCTGGCCTCGCATGGAATGAAAAATCGCATTCGCGAGTGCAAAATTCTGCGGCTCCAGATCATGCCCTGGCACTGCCTGGAGGTCTCTCGCGAGCGTCTTTTCCTGTCCTGTGGGCGGGGTTCCCCGCGGCGGAATGCAGAAAATCTCCATTCCGCTGGCTGCCGGACGCCAGCTTGCGTCGTTAAAATGAAGGCTGACAAAAATAGAGCGCGCGTGGCGGGATGCAAGCGCTGGACGGGATTCCAGAGGAATAAAGACGTCAGAATTGCGTGTCATAACTACTTTCAGCCCTGCCTTCTCCAAGCGCGTCTTCACTCGCCGCGCGAGATCGAGGGCAAATTCTTTCTCCACGCCCAGCGGACTGGCAGCTCCACTGTCGTGCCCTCCATGACCCGCATCCAGAACCACCGTGTCGAAGGCTCGCAAGCCCTCAATGCCGGCAGGACGGAATACCGGATCGATCGTGCGTGCGACATCCATTCGGCTGATCCAGACTGTTCCATCCTTGGTGCGAACAGGAAAAGACAACCAATGCCGTACCCCATTCAAGATCGCTTCGCGGCTGTCAATCTTGAGCTGCATAGAAAAATTCCCCGAAGCTGCGGAGACGCTCTTCCCGCTGGTCACCGGGGGTCCCAATCTGTGAAATCCCGCGACCTGCTCGGCCGGCACCGCATCACGCCCGTCGATCTGTTGGATGTTCCAAGGCGCTGACTGACCGGCCTGCTGCAGCATGAGAAACAACATCAAAATGACACCCATTTGTCGCACGTCCGGAGCGTCCCACAGCCGTGAGGTGCAAGCAAGCAACGACGCGCGGGTTTTAATTCGACACACCCGCTATCAGGACTTCCGTGGCAGGCACGTCTTTGATGATCTGGCTCCTCAGCGGTCCGACACCGATGTATCTCAAATTGGGCAGGATTCGCGGGCGGTGCTCACCGTAAGCCACGTGGATAATTGCTGACAGAACTTCGCTGACGTAGCGCTTCGCGTTGCTTGGGAGGTCGTCAAATTTTCGGATCCCCGAGAGGTCTTCGGACCACCCCGGGCAAGTCCGATACACCGGCTTCAACGTTCGCCGAAACGTGTCATCCCGCGGCACATGCGGGACTCGAGTGCCGTCGGCTGTTTCATATGCCACGCAAATCGCAAGTTCCCCCGTTTGCCAATCACCGCCATACGACAGCGCATCGAGCTTATTGAGCGCGAGGTCCTGATATCCGCCGTAGCGCAACGCATCGCCTTTCTCAACCGCGTCAAACCACCCCACCATGCGTTGGCGTCCGGTGGTCGAGCCAAACTCGATGCGCCGCAAGGCACGCCCAAGCGGATGAGCGTCGGTGAGCTCGGTCAGGAACACATGTGTTCCGACCTTCGTATCGTACGCTTTGCAACATCCGATCGTGTGCACCGGCTGTACAGGGATGCCTGCGGACTGAAAAAACTCCGGCGTAAACGTATGCGACGCGGTGACGTTGGGCGGAAATCCATGCCGCTTGTCCAACCAGTAAGCTTGGCCAAACTCGCCAATAATACTGCGCCCCGCCTCCAGGCTCCCCAGCACAATTTCGCGCACGTCCGTGATGCAAGGCAGAAGCGTCTGCCCCGCCTGCCACACGGTTTCGATGAGCAAATCCGTATTGAGCTGGAATGGCCCATCACCCGCAAACCGTGTAAAATCGAACTCCGCGCGCTCAAAAATCCCGGCATCAATCGTCTCGTGATTCGCACGTGTTTCCGCAGTCGTCAGGGTTTCAAGTAATTCGATCCACCGACCGGGGCGGAGCTGACAGACGTGCTCGATGGTGCGAAGCGCGCGATCAATCCGCTGCCCGAGCTTACGCGCGAACACTGCTTTTCCCGCGCGGAAATCGGCATACGTAATCTGCATTTGCGTGATTTCATCGGTGTATGCGGGCGTGATCCCCCTCCCCGTCGAGCCGCGCGGATCCTCTTTCAGCACATGGACGCGGTAATCCTCCCATGCGAGATCCAGCAACCGGTGCGACAAATCCGAGACCAGTGTCCGTTCGTCGATCCGTAAGCGATTCAAGGTGCGATGACCGTGCAACTCAGCATACGCGGCCTCCCATAGAAACTTTCGGGGATCAGCCACCACTCCGCATCCAATGAGCAAATGCGGCAGTGTCGCATCGACCACCCCGCCTGGGATCAGGTTCAACTTCACATCACCGACGGAATGCCCGGAGTTCGATCCGCCGTTTACTTTCATCACCGCAGCGACCGCATCTGGATCTCCCGTGGATTCCCGAAGCTCGTCAATGATTTCGAGGATCAACCGCCCCTTCCCCTCGTCTCCCGTGGAGATTCCTGTGTCGGCGATGAGGTGACTGCAAAATGGAATGAGTGCCATGTCTTAAATCGAAAATTGTTAAGTTAAACCCGTCGCGGCGTCCCGACTATTCGTTGGAGGGCGTGGTGGATGCTTTCACTGTAATCACATCGTGCGGCGCCGCTTCTTTTTGGCCGGCAGGGCTGACGCGGATGTACCGGGCATTGGTGCGGAGCGCAGCGAGGTCGCGGGCGCCGAGATAGCCCATGCCGGATTGGATGCCGCCATTGAGCTCGCGTAGCACGCCATCAAGCGGCCCCACAGCCTCCTTAAGCGCTTCGATGCCTTCCGGCGCGGCCTTGGACGGGGCATCTTTTTTGTCATGCCCGTAACGGGATGCCGAGCCTTCCTTCATCGCTTCCCGGCTGCCCATGCCACGGTATTGTTTGTAGAGCTTTCCGTTGATTTCCAAAATCCGGCCCGGCGCTTCATCGCAACCGGCAAGCAGCCCGCCACAAATCAACGCGTCCGCAAGCGTGAGTGCCTTCACCATATCCCCGGATTTCGCAATGCCTCCGTCAGCGATCACAGTCACACCATGCTTCGCCGCCTCCCGAGCGCTGACGTAAAGCGCCGTCATTTGCGGAATCCCCACGCCGGCGACCACACGCGTCGTGCAGATCGACCCGGGCCCCTGCCCCACTTTGATGCAATCCGCACCGGCGCCGGCGAGAAACGCCACGCCCTCGGCGCTGGTGACATTGCCGGCAATGAGCGTGAGGTCTGGAAATTGTTCACGCAGGAGTTTCACCGAGTCTCCGACGCCCTTGGAAAAACCGTGCGCCGTGGAAACTGCCACTGCATCAACCCCCTCGTCAACCAGGCGTCCCACGTGCGACACGATTCGCTCTACATCCAGCGAGCCATCGGGATGGCGATGGGATGCTACTGCGGCGCCACAGCGCAAGCGGAACCGGGCGTCCCTGGCGGGTTTCACGCTCCGGCTTGATTCTTCGTCAATTCGCTCGATATCACTCAAGGTAAACAATCCGCACAGGATGTCGTCATCATCGACGATGAGCAGTTTATGAATCCCGAGATGATCCGTGAAAAAGCGATCTGCGGCCTCGATCGGATGGTCCCGGATCTCCGCCTCGCGCATCGTGTAAACATCCGCGCGCGGCGTCATTGCCTCACGCACCGTACGCGCGCGATACCGCTCTTTTACACAACTTCCCGGCAATAGTCCCAGCAGCCGGTCGTTTTCATCCACCACAGGAAACGTGCTGAAACCAAAATTTTTCCTGGAGATCCGATCCAGCACCTCGCCGATCAACTGCTCTGC
>JBDNGG010000304.1:0-2211 GCA_041689405.1 Terrimicrobiaceae bacterium
ATTGTCGGGCATCCGAACTACCCAAAAGGCCCCGGCTCACCCGAGGCTGCCCGGGTTTTATTGAACGACTTCGTCGCCCAGCCCGGACACCAATTTTGGCCCGATTCCCTCTCCCTTTGCGAAACTTCCTCATTCCCATCCCTGCCCGCCTCAAAGAATTTGACCGACAACTACCTTCTCGCGCTTGCTATCCGCCACAGCGCATCACTCGCCACCTTTGACAACCGCATCAGCCCCGAACTGCTTTCGGGTGGTCCTCGGGCCTACCAAGTGATACCGAAGATTTAGCCCGGTTTCTCAGGTTTCAGCTTTTCTTCCCCCGCCACCCGCGCCCGCCACCCGCGTGTGTAACGAGAACTAAAACCCCTTTTTCGTTATTTTCGGTAGCCAGCCAGAGCCGAAACTATCGGACTAAACTGTTACTTTTTTTCAATTATGCATTCTCCATTTTCTCTGATCGCCTTCGTCAAAGGGGTCATATCGTTTTCAGGCTTGCTTTCATGGAAGTCGAGCGACATCCCAGATGAGAGCATTCCCACCGATGTCGAGGGATCGGGAATCGATTACGAATCCTTTGATTTTTAGTCCTTCAAGAAAAGCCACGGTTTCGTCTGTTCTCTTGACGCCCAAAACATTTGCGCCACCAACTTGAACCGCCGTTTCGATTGCTTGGTTTACAGTGAGCAGCTTTTCTGGGTTCATTCCCAAAGCAACCATTCCCTCCGCAACTCGTCTTTCAACCAAACTCTTCACCGGATTCGGGGGCTGCTCCGCCACATTGAAAACGGCGCGGTAGTCGAGAGTTTTCGGATTATAATGAAATCGCTCCGCAAATACGTTGAAATCAAACAGGAATACTGGAAAGCGTGTGTCCACAATCTCGTCGTCCCGCGTGCCTTGTAAAAGCACGTGAGTCAGTTCAATACGGTTTTTTGTTGATGCGGAACCATCAGGGTGAAGTGTATGAAAGCAAATCAAGAGACCAAACATGAAAGCGCAGACTAGGGCGGCGAGTCGGGAGACTCCGCTGGCAAGCCTTTCAAGCCGCCAGAATGCTAACGCTATAATGATTGTCCACGCCCAGACATTCGGGCTGAAATAACGATCGAGATACAGGGGTTTATGGAGGCTATATCCCCATACGGCGAGCGTTCCCAAGAGACAAGCCCCGGGTATGAGAGTCAGATACAGTGGGAACGTTAACGACTTAGGGGACTCGTTAGGTCGCCCAGAAACAAGCAGCGTTGTGATGGCGGCGATAAAGACAATTGGCCAGAGACTTCCCAATCCCGGAAGAAGAATAGTCTGGAGGGTGGCCAGTGTCGTCGTGGGCTGCCAGGGAATCGGCTCCATAAGTTCCCGCGACGCTAGAATAGCAGGCATGCAGATGGCAACTCCGAGAAATGCTGGGATATAGGAAATCATCAACTTCTTTTCAAAAATGGCACCATGTTCCATGATATCTGCAACCCACCTGGTTACCCCTAATAGTCCACAATAAAAAATTCCAAATGGTTGCCCGCTGACTAGGAGAAGCTGAGCGGCAGCATTTAGCGCCACCCATTTTCTTGTTCTTTTCTGCGGCGCAATATCCAATAAAATGATAGCGGCCGCCGAGGCTAACAATAAGATTCCATAAGAACGTAAATGCCATGCTAGGTTGGTATATTGAGAAAAAAACCAAACCATTGGCATGACCGCAACTGCTGCAGATGCTAAAGACGTTCTTTTTGCCAACCACCAGAAGATCAACAGGGGAGCAATGAGTGCAGGAATGATTTGCAGCCACCTTGCTGCATATTCATAGTGTGGAAACAACGCAACAACTGGCCAACTCAGTAGGTAAAACGCAGGGAGCATCCCATCGTAGCCAGAGTAAGCCGATTGCATCGTCTCCACAAATGACTGCTTGAGGATTCCAATACTGATAATTTCGTCACACCAAAGACCCCGAAATAAGCCATACCTGAAAACTTCTGCGCTTAGGGACGCATAGAACGTTGCGGCAACTCCATAGCACAACCAAGTCGCCCACACCCCCTCTGAATAGAAGGTGTTCAAAGGGCGGCACCTACTTGGTTTCGAAGAACTCTTTTTCATTTTAGCCGAGAAGGAAAAATGTAGCAGACGCGATTCACACGAGGATTATCCAAGCCCGTGACCCCATGCCCATCGGTCAGATGGCAGCCATAAAGGCTGCTCCCGATAAAG
>JBDNGG010000305.1:0-12330 GCA_041689405.1 Terrimicrobiaceae bacterium
ATGCCCTGCCGCCTGAGAAACGAGCGAAGTGGCTCGCGGCGGAAATGGGAATGCGGGTGCTGGGATTTGCCGATACCGCGGCGGGAAGGTTGGAGTTTGGCGAGAAGATGCTCAAGCTGGGACAAAATTTGATCAGCAAGGGGAAATCGCGGGAATACCGTCGAAGCCCGCAGAAACTCGCACACGGCGAGCGAGAGGCTGAGAGATTGGTGAAAGAGGGATTGAAAGCCGCAGAACTCCCAGAATCCAAACTTGCAGAACTTAAGGGAAGCGACCCGCGGAAAGTGGCCCTTGGGATGCTGATTTGGAAGACAACCACTGTTTCGCAGGAATGGATCGCGAGGCGATTGCAGATGAAAAGCACCGCCAATGTCAGTCAGTTCCTGAGCCGGAGTCGTCCGGGCAAGAACAATGAGAAACTTCCGCTCGCGCTTGGTGAATTCCTTGCCAATCAGAGTTCGTAGAGTGAGCCGTGAAGCAAACTGTCAAGATTTGCACACTGACCCCTTTTTCCCGACTTTCACCTGCCCGATGGGAGGCGAGAGTGGGTTTGATTTCTCGTCGTATTCCCGGGATGTTGCTTTTTTTGAGAAATGCGAAGAGCCAAAAAATGAACTACCCTAACCGCAACTTTGAACCTATGCACCGATCGCACGGGTTAGTGCGTCCGCTATCCGGTCTGCATGGGCGTTGATCACCGTGTCGTTCCGGCCTTCGATGAGAAGGCGGATTTTGGGCTCTGTTCCGGAATACCGGAGCAACACGCGGCCTTGGCCCTGGAGCGATGATTCTGCCTCCGACAGGAGCGCCGAAATTCCGTCAATTCCCTCGATGGGCGGCTTGGTTTTTACTTTCAGATTTCGCTGAGTCTGAGGGTATTTGTTAAGGCAGGCCTTAATCTGGCTGAGGGGCTTGCCCGTGGTCGCCAGAATTCTGAGGATCTGAAGCGCGCTGACTATACCGTCACCAGTCGTTGAGTATTCGCGAAAAATCATGTGTCCGCTTTGCTCACCGCCGATGGAATATCCGTGGCGCATCATTTCCTCGATGACATAGCGATCTCCGACTTTCGTTCGAACGACACGACCGCCGCGTGATTCGACAGCTTCATCCAATCCAAAATTACTCATCACCGTGGCGACAAGCGTTTGATGCGCGAGTGCCCCACGCTCGAGGGCATCAATGGCGGAGATGGCAAGAATCTCATCCCCATCGACGATGGCTCCGTTTTCATCGCAGAGCAGTGCGCGGTCTGCATCGCCGTCATGGGTGATGCCGATGTGTGCCCCACACGCGCGCACACAGCGTGCGATCTCTTCTGGATACGTGCTGCCGCATCCTGCATTGATATTGGTGCCATTGGGTTCGTTGTGAATCACCGTAACCTCAGCACCCAACTCCCGTAGGATCGCCGGCGTCGACTTGTATGCGGCCCCGTTTCCGCAATCCACGGCGACGTGCAACCCCTCCAGCGTCAGCCCGCGGGGGAAACTTTGCTTTGCGTGTTCAACGTAGCGACCGAGGGCATCGTCGATGCGCTTGGCCCGGCCGATCGTCCCCGCGGTGGGGCGGATCGACTCGATTTCTCCGCTGAACACAAGGTCTTCGATCCGGCCTTCGATGGTGTCATCGAGCTTATATCCATCGTGACGAAAAAATTTAATCCCATTATCTTCGTAGGGATTGTGGGAGGCGCTCAGGACAATCCCGGCGTCTGCTCTCAGGGATCGGGTGATATATGCCACGCCCGGAGTGGGCAGAGGGCCAATGACGAGCACATCAACTCCGAGGGATGTGATTCCGGCCACCATGGCATTTTCCAACATGTATCCAGAGAGACGGGTGTCTTTTCCGATCACGATCTTCGGGCGCGAACCTTGAGGGCGTCCCGCGGCATTTTCGGCGCTGAATACGTGAGCTGCCGCGCGTCCCAGTTTAAGCGCGGTTTCTGCGGTGACGGGTTCGACATTGGCAATACCTCGGACGCCATCCGTGCCAAAAAGTTTCTGCCCGTTCGGTTTCATCGTTTGGATTCCACCGAGGCCGCTGAATCGGGCCATTCGAGGGGTGATGGGACCTGCATCACATTTTGGCGGATGATGTACCAGAGCACGGATGCCAAAACCAGGCAGACCAGTTTGGTGTGCCAGTTTTCAACCAGCGTCTTTATGATCGATTTCATAGGCATCTTTTAAGAGCAGCTTATTTAGAAGCGTTTTAAATTTTTCGACGTTCAAGTTGCGTTCAAGAATCCCGTTGTGGCAAATCGAAACCTGACCGGTTTCCTCCGATACTACGATTGCCACCGCGTCGGCCTCCTCGGTGAGACCAAGTGCCGCGCGATGCCTCAACCCGAGATTTCGGTCCAGATCTTCACGCTGTGTTAGTGGGAAAATACACCCTGCCGCGGTGATACGTTCGTTAGACACAATCAACCCTCCGTCATGCAGGACGGTTTTGGGGTGAAAAATTGTCAGCACAAGTTCCTTGGAAAAGGCACAGTCCAACGCAACGCCAGTTTCCGAAAACGGCTGAAGCATGATCTGCCGCTCGATTGCGAGCAAAGCACCAAAACCTTTTCCAGCCAACTCAAAGACGGTGTCCGTGATTTCTTCGATGGATTCTGCCTGTTCGACGGCCGAGGAGAAGAAGCGATGACTACCCAACACGGTGAGCGCGCGACGGAGCTCCGGTTGGAAGATTACCACGAGCGCGAGAGCAAGAAAGACTGAGAAACTGCGCAGAAGCCAGCCAATGACCACCAGATTCAAGAGTTGGGAGATCAGGGTCAGTGTGATGAAAATCAGGGCGAGGCCCATCAGAATGCGCGCACCGCGGGTGCCCTTGAGGTAGGTGTAAACGAAATACAATACCACCGCTAGAATCCCAATTTCGACGGCTGACGTCCAATTGGTTTGAATGAAATTCCATGCGGTCTCGATCATGAGTCGTCCATTCCTTGCAAAATGGCCTCCGTCATTCGCACGGCATCGCGGTGCTCACGCACGTCATGGACTCGAAACACCCGTGCCCCGCGTTCCCGACCGAAGCAGGTGGTTGCAACGCCTGCCCAGAGGCGATCCGCCAAGGCGGGGGCATCGGCTGCCCAGCTCAAAAACGATTTACGCGAGACCCCAATGACCATGGGGCGGCCCTCGACGCCGAGTTGATCGAGTGACAGAATTAACTCCCGGTTGTGATCATGCGATTTGCCAAAGCCAATTCCGGGGTCGAGCGCGATACACATAGGGTCAATCCCCGATTTTATCGCGGCAGCCATTCTCTGTCGAAGAAATTCCCCGACCTCTCGGACGACATCTGCATACAACGGGCTGTTTTGCATGGTTTGCGGGCGTCCCTGCATGTGCATCAAAACGACGCCCGCGCCGGCAGCCGCGACCACACCCGCCATTTTGGGGTCACCGGTCAGCGCAGTCACGTCATTGACGATGTCCGCGCCTGCTGCCAGAGCCGCCTCGGCAACGATGGCTTTCGAGGTATCGATGGAAATCCAGACATCTGATTCCGCACGGAGCCGGGCGATGATCGGCACCACACGGGCGATCTCGACGTCTGCGGGCACCACAGCGGCACCGGGTCTCGTTGACTCGCCTCCAATATCAATGATGTCCGCTCCGGCAGTCACCATCTGCCGCACGTGCGCACACGCAGGTTCCAGCGCATCAAATTGACCACCATCGGAAAACGAATCCGGCGTCACATTCAAGACGCCCATGATCATGGCGTGCGCCGTCAGGTCGCGCTCACGCCGTCGCGTTTTCCATCGGACCATCGGTTCAGCCTGCATGGGTAAAACTCACGCTGCGAGAGCATCGCCGACCACGCTCGCGGTGCGTTCCAATGCAGCGGCGTCATGTTCGGTGCAAAGAAATCCTGCTTCAAATTGGGATGGAGCAAAATAGACGCCCTGCTTCAGGCAATGGTGAAAAAACCGATCGAACGCGGCTTTGTCACTCTGCTGTGCATCTCCAAGGTTCCAGATTGGGCCCGGATGAAAATACAAACAAAACATCGATCCAATGCGCTGGAACGTGAGGGGACGGTCCCCGATGGCGGCTCGGGCAGCGGACTCAAACGCCGCGCCAACGGCCTCCAGTCGCGCCCAGCCGTCGGTGGATTCGAGTGTGCGCAGTTGCGCCAGCCCGGCTGCCATGGCCAGCGGATTGCCGGACAGCGTCCCCGCCTGATACACAGGCCCATCCGGTGACAGGAAATCCATGATCGCCGCTTTCCCGCCAAATGCCCCGACGGGCAAGCCTCCTCCGATCACTTTACCCAAAGCCGTCAAGTCCGGACGGATGCTGCAGATCCCCTGGTATCCCGCCGGCCCGAGCCGGAACCCAGTCATTACTTCATCAAAAATCAATATGACCCCATGAGCATCACAGAGCTCGCGGATCCGCTCTAAAAACCCGGGCCGGGGAAGATATAATCCTGCGTTGGCGGGCACGGGCTCCAGAATGATGGCGGCTGTCTCGTTCCCGACCTTCGAAAAAACCGCTTCGAGTGCCTCCATGTCATTAAATGGCAGCGTGGTCGTGAGTTGCGCCAAGGCTGCGGGCACACCCGCGCTGTCGGGCTGACCGTGGGTGAGTGCGCCGCTCCCGGCTTTCACGAGCAGGGAATCCACGTGCCCGTGATAGCAGCCTTCAAATTTGATTATCCGGTCGCGTCCGGTGCACCCGCGCGCCAAGCGGATGCAGCTCATCGTTGCTTCAGTGCCGCTATTAACCATACGAACTTTTTCGATGGATGGAACCAGTCGGCAGATCGTTTCTGCCATTTCCACCTCCAGGGGATTTGGAATTCCGAAGCTCAATCCACGGCCGGCAGCCTCCCGCACGGCTTCCACGACCACGTCCGGCGCATGGCCAAGGATGGCCGGCCCCCAGGTACCCACGTAGTCGATAATCTCCCGTCCGTCCACATCGGTGATCCGG
Organism: Terrimicrobiaceae bacterium; assembly: GCA_041689405.1. Lineage (GTDB taxonomy): Bacteria > Verrucomicrobiota > Verrucomicrobiia > Chthoniobacterales > JAATET01 > JBDNGG01. Next base: position 4,962 of record JBDNGG010000305.1, read on the forward strand.
CAACCTTTGGCAGACTGAACAAAAAACGGATTGCCTCCGACAGCTCGAAAAGCACGCACGGGCGAATTTACGCCGCCAGGGATGCGGCGCCGCGCCGCGGCAAATAAGGTCTCAGATATCGACTGCATGGAAGCTAAGTGTTCGTCCATCATCAGGCGTAATTCAAGAACCATTCGGTCCGGTGCAGCAAGACCGATGCCGCGCAAACGGCAGTGTGTGCTTGCAAAATTTCCGGGCTGGCGACATGGATTTGAACGATGCACAATGTGAAATTACTTGCTGCAGCACTGCTGGGTGCCGCGTTGACGGGCGCAGGCGCCGTTCTGTTTGTTTGGGCGGACCAAGGCTCAACGCAGTTTGGAACTTCACTCTGGAACTCCCATCCCTGGGCCTTTTTCCTGTTGATGCCCGGCGCACTCATGCTGGTTCTTTTTCTCCGGGATCGTGTCTTTCCAGGCACTGACGGCACAGGCATCCCGCAGACCATGGCCGCGCTAAAACTGGGACCAGGCGAAGCCCGTGACCGGTTATTATCGCCGCGAGTGGCCATCGGGAAAATCCTCCTCACGATAATAGGATTATTCTCGTGTCTATCCATTGGTCGCGAAGGGCCATCCGTGCAACTCGGCGCATGCATGATGCATCTCGTCAGCAAATGCGGCACCTTTCCCCGGCATTTGATAGAGCGCGGATTAATTATGGGCGGAGGTGCAGCGGGTATCGCGGCGGCTTTCAATGCACCTATTGCGGGCGTGATTTTTGCCTTCGAGGAAATTGGCCGATCGTTTGACAAACGCAATCTTGGCACGATCCTGCGCACCGTGATCGTCGCCTGTCTTGTCGCTATGAGCTTGTTGGGCGACTACTTTTTTTACGGGAACTTTGCCCCGGTCGTGGGTGCGGAGGAATTTCTTGCGGTTAGGCCATGGGTCGGTGTGTGCATCATTGGTGTGGTCGGCGGTGCACTCGGCGGGCTCTTTTCCCGGTTGTTGCTGCGGGTAATGCCATGGGTAACTGCGCAAATCCGTCGGTCCTTTTGGAAAGTTGCCATCGTGATCGGCCTGCTCAGCGCGATCCTCGTCGCGATGTCCGGTGGCGCCACGCTAAACGGCGGACGCGATCAGGCAGCCGCAATTCTAGCAACCAGCAGCCCCGAATACCTTGCCACACTGGATGTCGCGGATGCGGTCCGGCAAGTTGAAATCAACGACACCTGCGGTGCGGCATATCCAATTCTTCGCGCAGGCGCCTCATTCCTGGCGTTGGTTACCGGGATTCCAGGCGGGTTGTTTGATCCCTCGTTTTCTGTGGGCGCCGGGTTGGGGAAATTAACGGCGCCGCTCTTTTCCGGGTTGGGGCTCAGTCCGCTCGCGGTGGCGTTGTTATTCATCGTCGCGTATTTTTCCGGCGTGGTTCAAAGCCCGATCACGTCGTGCGTGATTCTGGTGGAAATGACGGGTCTCGTCGCGTTCATCTTGCCCATGGCTGCCGCAGCGGTGATCGCCTACGAGATATCCCGACGGATTTGTCCAGATGCATTATACGAAGCGCTGGCAAAAAATTTCCTCAAAAACTCACCGCTGAGCCCAACGAAGCTTGGCTGACGTGGCACGTGGGTTGCGATGACACTCGGCCGGGGTAGCACGGGTGATTTCATCAGCAATTTTAGAATACCCTCCATCACGCACTCCTGCTTGAAATGCCTTTTTCACGCGGCGATCCTCGCCGGAGTGAAACGTCAGGATTACGACGCGCCCGCCCGGAACCAAACACTCCGGCACAACGCGCAGGAAGGTTTCAAGCGCCGACATTTCCTCATTCACTGCGATTCGAATCGCTTGAAAAACGCGGCGGATAGATCGGGCAAGCGCATCCTCGTCATGGTGTGGCAACGTGTTGCGCACCGCCGCTGCAAGGTCGGTCGTTTGCGAAAAATGCCGTCCGGCCAGAGCCGCAGCCAGCGACGGTGCTGCAGGCTCATCGGAGTAATCTCGCAGGAGCGCCTCCAGCGCCACAGGACGAATATTTTCAACAAATGCGGCTGCGGGCTGATCGCGTGACGGATTCATTCGCATATCCAGCGGCCCTGGAATTTTGAATGAGAACCCTCTCTCTGGTGTGTCGATCTGCATCGATCGACATCCAATCCGATCAGGCGTCCGCCGGGCTGCGTGAACGGGAGGATCTCGCGCGCGTGCCCGCCAAATCCGAGCGTACCGTCCACCACCAATGCTCCAGGTCGTAGCGACAGGGCGTCGAGCACCTCGGAAACCATGATCGGGACATGCATTCCTGCGGGAGTTTTGCCGGAAGCGAGCACCTTGGCGACGGTGTCTGGATATTTTTCAGGAGATAGCTCCTTGTATTTGTCTTGGAATCGACGCGGGTTTTTTCCGCTGTATCGCGGACGTCTCCGGTGCGGGACGCTCGGATCCGGAGCGCTCACAGCTCGTTGTATTTTCGATTTGACCCCTTGGCCTTGGCGACGGGATACCGCTCCTCATTGCGGGCAAGCTTGGCGCGCATCGCATCTGCAAGGTCGATGCCGCAGTTGTCCGCCATTTCAAAAAGCAAAATTGCGACATCCGCCATCTCTGAGGAAATCTCTTCCCGCCGGTCCGCGATGCGTTGCTCGGATTGTTCCGGGCTTTGCCAGACAAAATGCTGCAGCAGCTCGCCCGCCTCGGCGGTGATCGCCACCGCAAGCTCCTTGGGATTATGAAATCGCAGCCAATCCCTCGCATCCCGAAACGCGCGGATCTCAGCTGTCAGTGACTCAATAGACGTGGACATGCCCGCAGCCTACGTCAAGACATCGTGGAAAGAAAACCCGCGAATGCGCGGGAGCTACTCTCCGGGTTCCTCGTCCCGCCGAACCAAAACGGGCGTTCCTTTCGCAATTTTCTGCGAGAGGTCGAAGGCGTCCCAGTTTGCCAATCGGATGCAGCCACTGCTCTCGTTTCGGCCAATTTGGTCCGGCGATTGCGTCCCATGAATCCCGACACTCGGCCGGTTAATTGCCATCCAAACGATGCCTACATAGTTGTTCGGGCCGGGAGGGATATTGAAGGCATTGTCGCTGCGGGTGCCGTCTTTCAATACAGATTTATCGTAGCGGAAATACGGCATCAGGATGTTTGCGGTGATGCGCCAATCTCCAATCGGGACCGGAACGCGGCCCGATCCGGGCGTACAAGGATACGACGCTATCAAATGGTTATCTTCGTACAGCTCAAGAATGCGTGGGTTGGTGAGCAGAACAATGTGCCGATTGGGTGGTTCCGGCGTCGCGTCTGGAACCGGCGTCACTTGTGTCGCATCTGAGAATTCTGCCGTCTCCGGCGGCGAGGGTGCGGGGATGGGGGATGGTGTTGCCTGAGCCTTCGCTTTCGCCACGGCGGCGCGTTCTTTTTCCAAGGCTGTCACATCGGCCATGTGGAACGGTGTGACATCCGGAACACGCATCACCATGCCTGCCGTGATCGGCGTGTTGGCGATCGACGGATTCAATTCCCGGAGAAAATTGAGATCACAGTGAAACATCTCTGCGACCATTTCCCAGACGTCCCCATACGGCATCCGCTTGAGCTTTTCCTGCTCCGGTGGCGACGACGCGGTTTTTCCGATCCATTTCAGATCCTCGTCGGAAACCGTGTATTCGCGATAAGGACTCGCAATGCTGGACGTGTCTAAAAGGGTGCCCGGAGGGAGTCCTTTTGCCCGGTTGTACCGGTCGGCTGCCTTTTGCGTGAACTCCCCTCCAAGGCCGTCGATCTTTCCAGGGCGAAATCCCGCCTGATCCAATGCGACCTGCACACTTGCCAGATGGATTCTCAGGTCACTATCCGGCTCCGGTTTTTCCATCCGCGCGCCGGACGCCTCCCGGGCGGAAGCCTGTCCGTAGGCCGCATCCGTCCCCAAACCGGAGAGAGAAAATAGCAGGGCTATGGGCAGTGTGGGTCTTAGAGCAATTCGAGTCACGCTCTCATCCATCTCGCGAATGCCGAAGAATTGCAAGCGGACGTGATCGTTGGATTTTCTGATTTGCGAATTTGGAATGATCGTGTCTGATAGAGGTCTATCGCTAAGGATCAATTCAGTTGGGAACGCACGGCTCGCCGAAAAACACCGATTTTTCTGCGATGGTATGTACTATCGCCGCTTGCCATAATCATTCTGGGAGTGGTTGGAGCCATCGTCGGGTATGGGTTGCTGAAGTTCAAATACGAGGCTCACGCTGACTCCTATGACCTGGCCACCATGGACCAAATGGAGTCTGCCACCTCGGTTTACGACCGGAATGGCGTGCTGCTAGGGAAATTTTTTATCCAAAACCGGAACCCGATTCCGTGGGAAAAAATCCCGCCGCTCATGGTGCAGGCTGTCGTCGCTGCTGAAGATAACCGCTTTTATGAGCATAACGGGGTGGACTACATGGGCGTGTTTCGGGCGGCGCTCAAGAACTACCGCTCGGGCCGCATCAAACAGGGCGCCAGCACCGTCACCCAACAGCTCGCGAGAAATTCCTTTGACCTCCGCGAGCGCACGTATGAACGCAAGATCGTCGAGATGTTACTCGCGAGTCGCATTGAGAAGAGTTTTTCGAAAGAAAAAATCATGGAGCTCTACTTGAACCGGGTCTACTTCGGCTCCGGCCTATATGGTATCGACGCCGCGGCACGTGGGTATTTCGGCGTGGCACCGCTCGACCTCAGCGCCGGCCAATGTGCGATGCTTGCCGGACTGCTTCGCAGTCCCAACGGCTTGTCCCCGTGGAATAGTCTAGACGGAGCGCGGAACGCACGTAATTTTGTGCTCGGCAGAATGAAGGATGAGGGGTTCTTGACTTCCGAGCAGATGCGCCAGGAGCAGGATTCGGTTTTGATCACCCGCCGACGGACGAATCCTCACAAGACCGGGTATGCCGTCGATTTCGTCAGGCAACAGATCATCGCCGCACTGGGATTTGAGAAAGCCATGCAGGGCGGTTACCGCGTCACCACGACGCTGGATGCCCGTATGCAACGCACCGCAGAGATCGCGCTGCGGAACCGTCTCAACGCGGTCGAGCAAGTGAGTGGCTACCGGCACCAGACGTTTGCCCAGTTCGAGAAAATTTTTGAGCCCTTCGATGAAACCCTGCGAAAGGGAGGATTTCCATCCGCACCACCGCGACCCGAATATCTTCAGGGAGCAGCGATCGCGATTGACACCACCACCGGAGCCATTCTGACGATGGTGGGCGGTCGCGAGTTCAAACACAGCGAGTACAACCGCGCCACCCAGGCACGGCGACCTATCGGAACAGCGATCACACCATTCGTCTTTGCGGCGGCTTACGAAAACGGCGTGTTTCCCGGTCAGATCGTCCAGGATGCCGCACTGGACAACCGATATGTGAATATCGGCGGGACCACAGGAATCCTCGGAGAATGGGGAGTAGAACGGGTAGAAAATAGTTACCAAGGCGGGATTCCCGCCCGCGACGCACTGTCGCAGTCGAAAAACTCAGCGACCGTCCGCGTCGGCTGGATGGCTGGCCTCGACGCATTCAAGTCCGTCATTGCCAAAGCAGGCATTCGTTCGCCCATCCGGAATTTTTCCAATGCCTTTCTCGGCACGAGCGAAATGACACTCGATGAACTGACCCTCGCATACACCATTTTCCCGGGCCAGGGATGGCGTCCCGAGCGCACGTATATCATCCAACACATCGAGGACCAATCCGGGGCACCGATTTACAGCGCTGCCTCGAAAAAGCTTCCGGTGATCGAAGACTCCACCGCCTATCAGGTCCACGCGGGGCTCGTGGACGCGATTCGGTCCGGCACCGGCGCCGCTGCATTTACCACATACGGCCTCGCGGACATCCCTGCCGCGGGGAAAACGGGCACTGCCTACAATTTTACCGACACGTATTTTTTCGGGTATACCAATCGGGTCACGTGCGGCGTCTGGATTGGATTCGATAAACCGACGACCATCTTCCGGGGCGCGTTCGGCAATACTCTGGCGCTCCCGGTTTGGACCGATGTCATGAATAATTCCCTTGATTCGTTCAAGCCGTCAGAGCTCGAGCGGCCAGCGAGCCTGACCCCGGTATCGGTCTGCAGGTCATCCGGCCTGCTTGAAACACCACGGTGCGAACATGAAGTCATCGATCCGAATACCGGAGCCGTGACGATGCAAAAGACATCCTATATCGAATATGCAACAGAAGCCCAGCGGCCACGGATCCCGTGTGACGTGCATGGTCCTGGCATGAGGCTGTATGAACAATTCGCGGAAGAGGATAGCGAATGGCCCCGAGCCGCTCCAGCGGTTGACCTGGCATCGATTCGTCCGGTAGCCGTTGAAGTGGGTGCCCTCGCCGGCTTCACCGACGTTTATGGTTCCGTGCGGCCTGCGGCACTCCGACTGCGACAAGAAGACATCCCGGTTGCCCGCGCGGTGGCAATTAATGAGAACGGCGATGATATACCGGAAGGCGAAGTTCCTTTAGCCTCAGCCGTGCCTGTGGCGGAACCGGAAAACACCGGGGAAGTCCGCCGTGCAGAGATGGTCCGTCCATTAGATTCGCCCTTATCCTCCGACATCATCACGATCGCGCCCCCGGAACCGATTCAATTTTAAGCCGACTTAAGCGGGCGAGCGCAATTATCCCCTTGCATCCCGGAACTTCGGGGCTAGTTTGACATAGCAAGAAAAAAGGGGGCGTAATGGTTTCGACTATTCGTTCAATGCCAGGCTTGCATGCCGGGGATGATTCGTTGGCCCCGTTACCAATCGAGTCAAACAAAAATAAACGCAGATTACGAAAATCTCGCTCTCGCGGCCTAAGTAGCCGTGACGTGTTCACCCTGACGCCTGCTGAGGGGGGACGCGATGCCAGCAGGCTGGTCGGATAGTGGTGCAACCGCGCTAACCGACGAGATCGACCTCGTGGATGCTGGGGTGTGTGTGGCGTGACGGCCCGCAGCGCGCATCCGAGATTGAGGACCGCCTAAGCATGTAGATAGTCGCGCAGAGCGCGATTAGGACAGGGGTTCGACTCCCCTCGCCTCCACTTTTTCTTGTCGGCTCGGCGCTCCGGGCTAAAACACCGATTTGGTGTTCGGGCCATGGTTTGATTCGCCCCGACCGTGGAGGATTTGTTTCTGCATTTCCCTGCCTGGATTTTATTTTGATCCTGGTTTGCCATCCCTGATTTACCTTTGTTCGAGCAAGCTTTCAAAAACATCGCCGACGTCCTCTGGACGGATGCCTGATACTGCGGCGAGGATGTGACGCACCGCAGTCCGCAGGCGATCATCAAGGAGGTCCGCACTATTGACCAGATGATCCAGTCGGCTCGCTCCGGAAAACAGAA
>JBDNGG010000306.1:0-2943 GCA_041689405.1 Terrimicrobiaceae bacterium
TCGGGAATCGGCGCATACCACCGCAGGCCTAATTGTTCCAGAAATTCATAGACGGCATAAAGCGTGCCGGTTCCGTCATGGATATGAAATTCCAGATCCTTGTGGTAACCGCCGAAACCTATTGGAGGCCATCTCCATTTTTCCCCAATGAGCTTTTCCCAAAGCGGCTGTCTATGCCCTCTCGGAAGGTATATGAATTTATCAGCCGACTCGGGAAAATTTTGAAACTCATTCCCGGCCAGGATCAGATGATTATTCTTAGCGACAATGCGAAAGCCGTCCGCTTTGACACCGTCCAGGGAGAACCCCAGTTCCTTCGGCACAGCGCCTGTGCCTACAAAGACCTGATTGGCGACTTCTTTTGTCGGGTGGTGGACGATGGCCAGCTTCGCTCCCGACATGGCTTCCAAATGCCTCTGGAGTTCATTGGCGGCCGTTCGAACACTCCCGGAAGCATCCTCCGCAACAACGATCTCAGCGACGGGCTTGCCGTCGGTGACCAGCGCGACGTCGGCGTGGACGGCAACCGGGGCAACAAGGAGGAGGGAAAAAAGAAAAGCCGTTTTGTTTTTCATCCTCCGATAATCCCTTGCCAGAATGCGGGGTCAAAGAGTTTTATCTGGTCATATTGAATTACCATTACTGCCCGTCAGTTGAGTAGGCCAGGAAGTCGCGGAGTACGACGCGGAAGGCCAATGATCGCAGATTTCCTTCCCCTTCGTCGAACTGGCCGGGCGGTTTTCCCGCATCTCAAGTGGCGAGCTTGGTCATGTGGCAAATTCGCTCGCTCTTCCGAGCCACCAGGCTGGTGAGACATCCCTGCCGTGGTGGCAGGGATGGTGGAAGAAGGTCGGGAAAAAACATTACCCGAAAGCGTCGAAGATTATCCTGACAGCGGATTCAGGCGGAAGCAATGGATCGAGGCTTCGACTTTGGAAGGGGGAATTGCAGCAATCGGCGGACGAGATCAGTCTCGGGATATCCGTCAGCCACTTCCCGCCTGGAACCAGCAAGTGGGACACGATAGAGCATCGGTTCTTTTCCTTTATTAGCCAGAATTGGCGGGGAGAGCCGCTGCAATCCTATAAAACCATAGTTGACCTGATCGCACGCCAAGGTCACCAAGTTCGAAAAATGCATCAGCCAGGATTAACAGCCGAGCCGGAGCTTGCCCCTGCAAGGAGTAAGCGCCGTCCTCGTGGAGGGACATCCTCCGGAACGGCGATCTCCGACGTTCCATTTTGATTACTTCCGGACAAAGATGTTCGCCATACAAGTCGGCTCCCGAAAATTCGTACCACTGGGCGAGAGCATATAATGTTCCGGTTCGTTCCCGGCCATGCGCTGGCGATTGATATTCACACCCCAGGGATAAAACGTCGTGGGACGTTCACCGGAGATTGGCTTGGCATCGATCTGGATCTCAACTGTCCATCGATCTGGATATTTCTTAACCGCGACTTTGCCGACTTTATAAAAGCCGGGCAAATCCTCCAGGCGTTCGGTGGAGCATTCATCGAAGACGACCCCGGCCGAGTTTACTCCAATCAGCGGGCGGATGCCTGCGGCAGTCTCCAACCTGATTTCGACCATGTCGTCGGCGAAGATGGACGACGAATCCTCGACTTTGCTCGTTTCTGTAAGGTTGTTCATTTTAGGTTCCATGCACTCGATGCCGACGATGAGGGCGCTATTGTCGTTGATCCAACGGAAGGAAACTTTGGTTTCCACATGCTCCGGCTTTTCGCCTGTCCGCATATCGCGGAGCGCGTGGAAACTGTGTCCGTTTGGATCGTTTTCGCGCCAAAATGGCTTGTTGAGATCGCCATCAATAAGCGGCTTTTCTTTAGAAACCCCGATTTGGAAATTCGGTCCCGTACGCTTCAATTTTTCGAAAAGCAGGCTGAGACGGTCCATTTCCGTCCGGATGCCATCAATACGTTTTCCATAGACTGTGTCGCCAGCTTTCTCCTTCGCGCGCTGCAAGAGATCAAAGTAGCGATCCACATCCTCCTGTTTGAGAAATCCACCAGTCGCGGTGACCTGCCGGGGCAGCGGCCGCATCCAAACAGATTCCGCAAACTCAAAGAACTCTTTCATTTCCTTTTTGGCCGGTCCGTAAAAGAGGGTGTAATATTCATCCAGGGTCGCCCGGATATCCAGGTTCCGATCCCAACAGAGTTTGTTGTGGAGGTAGAGCATGATATGGCTGATCCAGGGACGCGCCAGGTCCGGATAGCCTTCGGGTGGACGCGGATCGCCGCTCGAGGTCCAGCCGATCTCCGCTATGAATCCCAAGCTATGATCGTAGAGACCGGCGAAACTTTCCTTCATCAGTTCCGGAAATATGACGGGAATAGGAGGCAGGTTGTATTGCGTGACATGTTGCAGGTAATACTCCCAGATATAAAGCTGATCAGGACTGCTCATGTGCGCAATCCATTCGTTGCGCCTCTCAAGTTCTTGCTTCCGTTCGGGCAGCATCCAGGATGCAGCCGTTTGCGTGAACGCCACGGTCACATTATCGGGCACTTTCTCAAGATTTGAGGGAATCCGGCTCGTGATACCATAAGCAAAGACGGTGTATTTCTTATCCGGAAAGAGTTTCATCAGGCGACCCCGGAGATCCAGATTGAAATCCCACGCATAGTCGCTGTAGCGGCCCCACTGCCCTCTTTGCTCCAGTTTGTCCCAGCCCGCGGCGACGTCATCGCTATCAAGTTGAGACCAGCCATCCGGTTGCCCGATGGAAATGTAATCCATCCCCGGTAAATGTTCCTCAACTTTCTGCAAATACCTGACCGTATCGTCCCGCAGCAGTGGGTTGGACAAGCGTGGGATGTTATAGTCAACTTTCCCGTTGATTTTGCCGTAATATTCCTGGGGCTGCTCTGTATTATACAGTTTCATCGGTCCGCTCAAGCTATGATAGATCGGAACAAA
>JBDNGG010000307.1:0-7420 GCA_041689405.1 Terrimicrobiaceae bacterium
CTCAGAGAGGAAAAAATCCGCGCCTTCAAACCCCGGCCGTATTATGAAGTCCATGCCGAATTTGGGGTTCACGCCGGGAGTTACAATGGGCGTTGGTTTGACCCCGCGTTCAAAAAAGCTACGGACGAGGACGCCCGTGCCGAGCGCCTCTGGGAGCAGGAAAAAGCCGATGCCATCGTCGCCAAATGCACGGGCAAACCGGGTGTTGTCGAAGAGGAAAAAAAACCATCCACCCAGCTTTCTCCGTTGCTGTATGACCTGACCACACTGCAGCGTGAGGCCAATAGTCGCTACAGCCTGAGCGCCCGCAGAACTTTACAAATCGCGCAGGCACTCTACGAGCGTCATAAAGTACTCACTTACCCGCGAACCGATTCACGACATCTCCCGGAGGACACGCTGCCCATGGTCCGCAACACGCTTGGGAAATTCGACGATGCGGATCTCGCACGGCATGCTCGTAAGGCCATCGATGCCGGATGGGTGTATCAAAACAAACGGATCTTCAATAACACCAAAGTCACCGATCACCACGCAATCATCCCCACGGGGGTCTCCGCGGCGAGTCTGGAGGACATGGAGCGGAAAATTTACGATTTGGTTGCCCGGCGGTTTATTGCCGTCTTTTATCCTGCGGCCCAATTTGAGATCACGACCCGGATCACTCGTGTCGAAGGGGAAGCATTTAAGACAGACGGAAAAATCATCACAGACCCCGGTTGGATGGCAGTCTACGGGAAGTCCGCCGCAGGGGATGGGGACGAGACGATTGTTGCCGTGCAATCCGGCGAGCGGGCGGACACGCTAGCCATCGAAACCAAGCCAAACGAGACCCGGCCACCTGCAAGGTATAACGAATCCACTCTCCTCTCCGCTATGGAGGGAGCGGGTAAGCTTCTCGACGATGAGGAATTGCGCGACGCCATGAGCCAACGCGGCCTCGGCACCCCCGCGACCCGCGCGCAGATCATCGAAGGCCTCATTCTCGATGGATATGTGGTTCGGCAGGGCCGCGATCTGATCACGACAGCCAAAGGCCTCTCGTTGATCACGCTACTGCGGGGTATCGGAGTGGACTCATTAACCTCTCCTGAGATGACCGGAGAATGGGAGTTTAAGCTCAAGCAGATGGAGCAAGGTGCAATGGATCGGACCAGGTTCATGGACGAAATCCGTGCGTTCACCGAAGAGATTGTTTCCAAAGCCAAGACGTATTCCGGCGATGCGGTGGGAGGAAATTTCATCGACCTCGAAGCAAATTGCCCAAAATGCGGGAATGCGGGATTCAAAGAATCTTTCAAGGCCTACGAGTGCAAAGGCTGCGGCCTGTTGATTTGGAAGAATATGGCCGGGCGCGAGCTCGAGCGCGATGAAGTGACCAAGCTTCTGTCGGAATCACATGTAGGCCCGCTGGAGGGATTTCGTAGTAAAATGGGCCGTCCATTTTCCGCAGTGGTCAAACTGGATCCCGAATTCAAACAATCCTTTGACTTCGGCAACGCAGCTGATTCCGGAAACCAGCCGATTGACCTTGCCACAGCCACAGCCGTCGGGACGTGTCTCGTCTGTGGAAAAGGCACGGTCTATGACACGGGCAATGCCTACGTCTGCGAGCACAGCGTCGGGGCGGAGAAATCCTGCACCTTTCGCATGGGTAAGGTCATCCTCCAGCGGGAAATTCCCGTCGAGCAGGTGTGCAAGCTTCTAGAGACAGGAAAGACGGATCTCATCCCGAGGTTTATATCCAAAAAGGGTCGGCCATTTTCCGCTTACCTCAAGCTCGAAAACGGGAAGGTCGGGTTTGAATTCGAACCTCGCAAGGCTGTAGCCAAAAAACCTCCTGCCGCGAAAAAAGTCGAAAGCGCTTAGCGCGGCGCGGCGGGGCGGGGAAAAAAATCTTTTTGCAGGAATCAATGGTATTGCCATACGAATCCTCTATGCGTAATTTGTCGCCACGTCTCGTCTCCCAATTGAACATCTTCTCATGAAATTGCCCCTCCTCGCCCTAACGCTGACCGCCCTTTTCGCCGCTGCTGCGACCCCTGTTCTGGCTCAACAGTCCCAAAGCGGCATCGAAATTACCAAGATCGAATCCACTTTCGAAAAGACTCCGGTGTATAACATCGGCGTTGGGCCCAAGCGGAATACGGGGGCTAGCAAGGATTGGTTGATGGTGGAGGTCGAGTTCACGTATGCACCCAAGAGTCCAAATGACCCGCCATTTTTGGATGACCTCACATTTAATTACTACATCGCGCTGGACAATAAATCCGCTCGAAACCCGCAGGAAACCTTGCTGACAGGATCGGTGACTCACGTTGCCATCCCCGAGGGAAAAGGATTGCGGTCGGTTGCGTTAGTGAGTCCTCGGACCTTGGAGCGCTTCTTCGACGGAAAGCCGCCGGCGAACGCGAACCAAGCCGTGGCATCCGTAGGTATCACTGTGACCCGCGGCGGTCTCATTGTCGGCGAGTTGAGTGTTGGTGCTGGAAAGGGAGTTCCGCAGTGGTGGACCCGGTTCCAACAGGCGCCCCCAGGATATGTGCTGAACAAAAATGAAACCCCCTTCGCGCCGCTTTTTGGGGACTATTACGAGGCAATTCGCGCCAAAGCTCCGGGGCTGTAAATCAACTCCGGCTACACCACCACCTGACAAATCGCTACTTATTCTCTGATGGCATCATCCTCTCGTTTCACCGTTCTTAACCTCGGGATGCAGACGGTTACGCTGGCCGAGTTTCAGTCCATTCCCAATGGTGGACTTTCGTTGCTTCAGTTCCAATCGACCGATCTTCTCGTCGATCCCGGTGCGGATGCAATGCGGGCGGGGCAGGTCGAGGCGGCTGTCGGTCAACTCAAGAAGGCGACGAATATTAAAGGTGGGCCGATCAACTACGCGCTTCCTATTCAGTCTGTATTTACCCGTTATTTGTCGCTTCCTGGCAGTTCACCCGAGGAATTGGGACAGATTATCGGATTTGAGGCCCAGCAGAACATTCCCTTCTCGATTGATGAGGTGGTTTGGGACTATCAAGCGGTCGGGGAACCTCGTTCAGGGATGCTTGATGTGGTCCTGGTAGCAATTAAAAGCGATACGCTTGAAGAGATAACCAAATCTGTTTCGGCTAATGGCTTTGCGCCGCAGGTCATTGATGTTGCACCGTTGGCGATTTACAATGCGTTCCGTTTCAATCGTCCGTCTCAAGAGGGATGTTCCCTGCTGATTGACGTCGGCGCTCGCACCACTAACCTATTGTTCATTGAAAACGGACGCGCCTACAGCCGCAGTGTTCCTATCGGTGGAAATTCGATCTCGGTAGCGATTGCTAAAGAATTTGCGCAATCTATCGAAGCCGCCGAGCAGATCAAGAAAGAGAAGGGGTTTGTGAGCTTGGGGGGTGCATACAGCGAACCCGACGATCCTGTAGTCGCAAAAATCGCAAAGATCGCCCGAACGACCTACACGAGGCTCCATGCAGAGATCATGCGCTCGATCAGTTTCTACCGTGCGAATCAGGGAGGGTCTGCACCTCAGCATGTTTTTCTTGCCGGTGGTGCCGTCGGGATGCCGTTTATTTTGGAATTCTTTTCGGAGAAAATGCAGGTTCCAGTCGAACCGTTTAATCCATTTGAAAATGTTGCCATATCGACGCGGGTCGACCAGCAGGCCCTCGCGAAGAATGCCCACGCGCTTGGAGAAATCGTCGGGCTCGCGTTGCGTAACCTCAACAATGCGCCGGTAGAGATTAACCTGCGACCGCCTTCGGTGATCCGCTCGCAGGATCTCAAGGCGAGGAAGCCATTTATGGTTGCTGCGGCGCTATGTCTCGTCCTGGCGACCTCCGTATGGGGCATCTATTTTAGTCAAGCCGCCGCGGTTAAAGAACTGGAGACGACCGAAGTGACGAATAGGGCCAACGCCCTGGATGACCTGGTTAAAAAATTTGATGCCGTAGCCCGTCAACAGCAGGAACGAGAGGCAACTGCGGCGCCGCTTCTTCTGGCAATTACCGAGCGGGAGGCATGGATCCGTGTTCTCAACGAATTAGCCGTAAAACTTCCCCCGGATTTCATTTGGGTCACTCAGCTCACTCCGCTCTCGGACGGCGCGCCTGTCGGAGCCGACGGCAGAATCGTCGCCGGATCAGCAGTTGCAGCACGCTCCACGCGAAATTCCCGCGAGACCCCGGCTCCGCCCCGACCGGATGCAAAGCAAGCGCAGGCGCCCACGGGCGGGGCGACGATCAACGCGCTGGAAATCCAAGGCCTCTATCTGGAAAATCCCAAAGCAGCCACAGTGATCGATGATTTCGTTAGCAACCTGCAATCGTCGTCCGTATTCAAGATTGAGGAGACGGAAAAGGCGAAAGCCGTCACCAAACGCACCACTCCCGACGACGTCACATGGGCATATGGTTTCACTATCGTCGTGCCACTAGCCAACCCGATTACTCTTCCATGAACTGGGTCCAAAAAAATCCCTTCTTAATGGCACTCTTTGGCGCCACCCTCCTGCTCACCGCGGCAGCAGCATATTTCTCCTTCACTGCGTTCGGCCAATTCACCGAAGTTTCTGCTCAATATGACGCTGCAGTCAGCCGTCTTCACGGACTTCAAAACCGAACCCCCTTTCCGAGCGAAGAAAACTTGGCTGCCTATGCAGGGCTTACTGAAGCGTACGATGCAAAGTTTGGAGACCTCTTGGACGTTATTGCGAAACGACAGACTGCGCTTGAGCCAAGTTCACCGCAGGCATTTCAGGATAACCTCCGCGCTGTTGTTTCCGCAATTACCGACTTGGCAAAGGAGAATGTGGTGGAAATTCCCGAGGGGTTTTACATGGGGTTCGATCAGTACCGTGACACGCTTCCTTCGGACAGCGCAGCTCCGATCCTAGCGGAGCAGCTTGCCGGGATCCAGGCGATCGTTACCAACCTAATCAAGCTCCGCGTGAACGCGATCACTGGACTCTCACGCGTGCCGTTGCCCGCAGAAGGCGGTGCGCCTCAGCCTGAACCCCCGAGGCAACAGCCAAACCAGCAGCCCGCGCAACCCGCAGAGCCGATTTTAATCTCCAAACCGATCGATATTGCTTTCCGAGCGGAGCAGGGCAAGGTACGGCAGGCGCTTAATGCCATCGTTACTGCAGAGAGGGTATTTATCATCCGATCGATAACCATTCAGAATTCACAACTAGAGGGACCTTCCCGGTTGGCCGATCCCGCCGCTGTTACGCCCAACCCAGACGCGAATCCATTTGCCCAACTGCTAGGAAATCAGGACCAATTAGCTGGTGTGCCTAAAATATCCCTTAACGTGATTGTTGGGCGAGAGCTTGTGAATGTTAACACTCGCATTGAGATGATTGGTTTCAATCTTCCTGCAAAAAAGGAGTAGCCCCGGAATATGGACTGGATCAAATCCCAATACGACCGCTTGGCTCTTGCCGTGCTTGGCTTACTAGCGATGGCATCAGCGGTCGTGATCATCATGCAAGCGCTATCATTTCCTGAAACCTTTCTAGGGCAGGACAGCTCTAAGCCGCCAAATGACACGCTGCCGCAACCTCCCACCGAGACAATCGTTACCGAGATCTCCGCTTTGCAGCAACCCGCGGAGTGGACTCCGACTTCTTCATCGCTGTTGGTTTCGAAGCCATATATTCTAAAAGATGGCATTTTGATCAATCCGCTGCAGGGTGGTGCCCCCTTACACCCTCCGATTCCCAACGAGTGGATCATCAAATACGAACTCGATTATGCGGATATGCAGCTACTTCAGGCCGATATGGATGGGGATCTTTTCACCGTGTTGGAGGAATTTCTCGCCGAGACGGACCCGACGGATCCTAAATCAAAGCCATCCTACGCGACAAAGTTGAGGGTCCGGCAGTTCATTAGCGAACGGTTTCGGTTGAAATTCAGCAGTATCGTTGACAGCGAGACGTTTAGCGTCAATACGATCGATTTGAATGAACCAACGACCTTCATCAAGGTGGGGCAATTCATCCCGGACACCAAATTCAAATTGACGAAATTTGAGCGTAAAACCTTGGAAGAGCGTGGAATTGTCAAGGATGTCTCGGAACTGGTTTTTGAGAATATGGAAACCGGCGACACGATCATTCTCCCGTTGGATCAGGTGGTCGATTCTCCCACGCCCATTGGTGTGTTTGTGAACCTTTTAGACGGTCAGGAATTCCGCGTGCGCAGGAACGGAGAGTTTTCGCTCAGCCAAGACCCTGATGTGAAATATAAACTCATTGACATCACGGATTCAGGCGCAGTAATACAGCGCACCGACACCGGCAAAGAACTCCAGATTCCTGCTGAAACACCCTGATGCAATTTACCGCAATTCCTATCGATAATATGGGCGCTGCCCGCCCAACCGTGGCCAATACGTCCACGAAAACATTTTGCCCGTCCGGACATTCTCCGTCAAAATTTGTTCCTTTTACCATGTTTAGATCTCTTGCTTCCGCATCGCTCCTCGCGGCCCTCACTCTTGGCTCAATTCTGCCGCTCACGGCGCAGCCCGCAAACTTGGTCGGTGCCGCAGAACTTGAAACCCGCCGCCGCGAGCTCAATACGGAATATGCGCAGTCCATGAATCAAAAGGGTAATGCCGCGATGGTAGGCATGGACTATGAGTCGGCGTTCGCATTCTTTAAATCAGCGGTCGATTCCCTGCCGTCAGGTGGTGAAGCGACTGCCTTGGTGCGGTCCGAGGCGATGGATGGATTCTCACGCGCCGTGGTCAAACTTACCGAGCAGCGGATTTCAGAGGGTCGATTTGCGGACGCGGAAGACACCGTGGACGTGATCCTGGACGAAAATTACAATCCTACCTACGGCCCCGCACTAGCCCTTCGGGAGAAACTAAAATCGCCAGCCGGCTTCAATCGAACGATCACTCCGGGGTTTGTCGCCAAGGTGGAGGAGACCAAGCAGTTCTTCCGCGAAGCATCAGGCTATTACGAAAGCGCGCGCTACGACCTTGCATTCAAACGCTGCGAACAAATTCTGAATCTTGACCCGCATAATATCGCGGCGCGCCGGATGATGGAAAAAATCAATAACGCGCGCTCAGACTACGCGCAGAACGCCTACAATACGACACGCGCTCAAATGCTCACGGACGTCGCCTCCGCCTGGGAGCTTCCGGTCACGCGCTTTGACGTTTCCGGTGGACAAATCGTTGAGCAACCGGCGTTAGACACGAGGGGCACCCAATCAGTAAGCCGTAAGTTGGAGGAGATTCGCATCCCGAGCATCAATTTCCGTGATGCGACTATCCGCGAAGCGATTGATTTTATCAAACAGCGATCCGTTGCCTTGGACACGGAAGAACCTGATCCAAACCGCCGGGGAATTAATATCGTTCTTAAATTGGATCCCACCCTGGCTGGATCCGATGC
>JBDNGG010000308.1:0-6641 GCA_041689405.1 Terrimicrobiaceae bacterium
GTGATCATGGCCGGTCAGTTTCATGTGCGTCTTTCCGAAGGAGTTGAAAATCCGCTCACCGCGACGGCCTTAGCGTTGAGTTCCGGAAAAGAGGATGTCGTTTTTCTTAGCGTCGATCTGATCAATATCTCCAATGAACTACGTGAGGAATTTCGGGAAAAACTTTCAAAACTCCTCCCGGATTTGAATCCTCAAGCGGTGATTTTGAATGCCACGCATTCGCACTCGGCCCCGGAGGCCAGAAATGAGGCAACCATGGCTGGAGGGACGCCTCAGGGCGAATCTGCCGTCGAAGGCTTTCCGACACCAGCCATGACCGTGCCGGAATACCGGACGTTTGTGGCAGAAACGCTCGCGCAATGTGTCAAGAAAGCTCGGGCGGCGCGCAAGCCGGGGCGCGTGGCCTACGGCATGGATTACGCCGTGGTGGCTTGGAATCGCCGCTGGGTGGGCAGCACGGGAAAATCTTACATGTATGGACTCAAAACACCCGAGTCGAAGGAGATTTTCCGCAATATCGAAGGCCACGAGGATCACAGTGTCAATCTCTTGGCAACTTACGATTCCAGCGGAGCCCTCACAGGGGTGGTCGTGAATCTTCCGTGTTCCTCCCAGGAGAGCGAACAATCTTACCTGCTTTCTTCTGATTTTTGGCATGAAACCAGGCAGGAGCTGTCCCGCAGGTTGGGGGACAAAGTTTTTCTCCTGCCCCAGTGCAGTGCGGCGGGGGATCTCACATCGCATTTGATCCATGGGAATGCCGCCCACAACCGCATGCTCGAACTCCGCGGCCAAACCCAGAAAGAGGATATCGGTCGAAAAATCGCCGATGCTGTCGAAAAAATCCTGCCGGCCATCGCCAAAACGGCTGTGCCCAATCCCATTCTTCACCATGAGGTTGAAACGCTGAACCTTCCCACAGCTGTCATCTCCGCCGAGCAGGCCGCGGATGCTGATGTCCAGTCCGGCGCACTCCTGAAGGCTTACCAGGTGGAACTGCAGAAACTTGCGGAAAATCCCGCCCTGAAAAACGAGCCGCGCTGGTATGTCGAGACGACGAAGGTGTTTCGCCGTGCCGCATGGCATGCCGGAGTCAAAAAACGCTTCGACGAGCAGCAGGCCGGACGGGGCATGACGATGCCCGCCGAATGCCACTTTGTTCGCCTGGGGGATATTGCCTTTGCCAGCAATCCTTTCGAATATTTCCTTGATTACGGCGTTCAGATCAAACTGCGGAGCCCCTTCGTTCAGACCTTTTTGATTCAGTTGGCAGGCGGCGGCACTTATGTCCCGAGTCCGCGCGCGGCAGCCGGAGGAGGATACGGTGCGGTGCTTGCCAGCAGCCCCGTGGGGCCGGAGGGCGGGCAGGTCCTGGCCGATATCACTGTGGAAAAGCTAAGAAGTCTTTCAAGCGACCCCTGAACATGCGCAACGGTCCGGCGATTCGGAATCCGCCGATCCACTACGGAGCCTTCTATTGGCCCTTGGTGATCGTCGGGTTCTTTACCGTGCTCTCGGAGCTCTTTCGAAGCGGTGTCCTGGCGCGAACTCCGGGAGCCGAACGCGAACTGGCGGCATTTGCCATCGCCTCAAGCATTGTCGGGGTGCTCCAGTCCACGCTGATTCTTGCGCCGCAGTTGCCTAACGTCTTTTCGCGTTCTCCCGCAGGCAACCGGGTTTGCCGGGGATTCCTCCTTTGGCTCTGTGGATTGCTCACGCTTCCGATCATTTTTTTGGGATTCTTCCCGGCAGGGAAAGCACTCATTGGCATGTTCTATGAGGTGGATTCCTCGACCTTGGAGGACATCGTTCTCTATCTCCGCCTCACAGCGCCGGTCATCTTGCTGACGGGCACTTTGTGCTACTGGACCGGCCTGCTGATGCAATGCAACCGCACGGCTTTTATTACCATTCTCAACATCGCCCAGTTCGCGTCCGTGGTCTTCACTCTCTTCATCGGAGAACTTACCGGTTTGCGTCCGGTCGTTTATGCCTCGCTTTCACAGACCATCCCAATGGCCATGGCCGCGCTGCTGGGATTCGGCATCGTGTGCTGGAAATATCGTGCCCCCGAATTGCAGCAGCATCATCAACTCTCCTACGGGGAAGTCTTCGCGTTTTTCTGGCCGGCAGCCCTCAGCACCCTCCTTTTCGTCCTAAACCGCCCGCTGATTTTCTCCTTTCTCAGCTCGACGGCGGGAGCCATCGCCGCCGTAGCCGCCTTGAGGGTGGCGCTGGATGTCTGCATGGTTTTTTTCCATTCCATGAACCAATTTCGAAATGTTTACGTTTCTTTTGGGGAGCGGGATCTCGCAGGCGTTCGGAAGTTTCTTCTGCAGGTTAGCGTGCTCATGGTCGCAACGATGGCGTTCCTCGTTTTCACCCCGATGAATGAAGTCATTTTCGGCGGATGGCTAGGGCTGCGCAATCCAGTAAAATCGATGGCAATCCAGGCCTTCAGCATACTCTGCCTCATTCCGTTAGTCATTGCCCTCCGCAGCGAGTTTCACGGACGGGCCTTACTGGCCCGTTCGACCCGGCTGATGGGCGTGGCAAGCTTGATAAGCCTCATGGCAGTGGTTCTGGCTTGTTGGATCCTGAGCGCGATCAATGCGCTTAACCACGCTACGGCGGCTGCGGTCCTGGTTTTCGGGTTCGTGACCGAGGTCGCGGTAATCGCAATCTTCGGACGCAAATCGATGGCCGGATTCGTCCGCCACCGGATGAGCCCGGATTGCGGGAGGTAGCGCCATCGGAAAAACTTCGTTAAAAGTTCGAATTGACGAGACTCGTGAGAATAATATTATCAATAAATTATTGTGAAAATTAGCGCCCGCCCTGTGAGTCAAAACTGGGCAGACGATTCCCCGAACGGCATTGGATTTAAATCCGGCTCGGTCCTCACACCACTTTTATGTCAACACAGTCAGAACAGCTCTCTCAGCCAATCATCCAACTGCCGGAATGCGGCCTATTTTTTGGCTCGGGAGTCTACAATGGCTATCCGGGTTATCTTGTGCGTTCAGGACGCATGCACACCGCATGGATTCCAGCCTGCCCCTCCCCGCTGGAAACGCTGGACAAAATTGTAGAAGAGAATCAGGGGAATTTGGCCCAATTTTGGGGTTTGAAAGGCGGCTGGGGTTTCAACGGCGAACGAGCTCCGGTGGCTATGGGGCGTTATCTGGCCCTCGAAGACTTGGGAATTGCCGTACCCGAACCGAACTGGAAAGACGGACAGAACCTCACCATCGAAGACTCGAACGCTTATCTGGGACACCCTGAACGTTACGGAGCCGGCCTGCTGAAGTTCATACAAGCTGCCGCCGAGAAACAGATCTACACGATGTGCATTTATTGCAATGCTCTTCCCGAATGGTCGCAGCGCTTTAAAGAAGCCGGAAAATACTATTTAGGCTATGACTTCGGCGAACGCTACAGCTTCGTTCTGGAGGAAAACCATCTTGAAGGTCATTCGGATGAAATCACCCTTCAGTCTCTTGCCGACAACCTGATGAGAAAGGTTCGAACGCATGTCGAGGAACGGAAAAGTGCCGGTTGGGGATTAGTCATGGCAACTAGCGCCAGCTTTCATATCGACTATGAGATCGCCGCCGGGACGGACGTGCCACTGATCGAGGACTTTGCTTTTTCCCATCTCAACATGGCTTCCTCACTGGGTCGGGGCCTCTATCGGCAATATCACCTGCCCATCTGGGGTTCGCATATCGCCCATGAACACTACTCATGGACCCCGTATAGCGATCCCAAAAAATTCCCCCTTTTGACCGCCGGCTTCCTCCAAAAATACATGGCCGGAGCCAAAATCATTCTAAATGAAAGCGGGAATTGGTTTCTTCAGACGGTTAAAAGTACGGATTCGCCCTTGTTTGATTTACCACGAGTAGAACTGGGTCACGTCAAGAACACGGATCCTACCTTAGCCGCACCCTATGTTGAAAAGGCACAGGAGCAGTTTGAAAAAATCGGGTATCATTCTCAAATTGCAACCAGCTTTCGTCGCAGGATTTCCGATTTCTACGATTTCGTCAAAACCCATGGAACTCCCGAGGGCCAGCCGGAAGTCACCCTCGCGGTCATCAAGGGAAACAATGATCTCTGCGGACACGAGTTCTCTCCCAATGGAGCCGTTGCCGGCATGTATGATCTGGCAGAAAAAAATCCTCGCTGGTTCGAAGGGCAACCCGAGCGAGGTTGGAATATTGTTAAGCAGGTCTTCTATCCCCGGCCTCCCGTCCTGGCACCCTACCGCAATCGATTCCTCTCCGGAACACCCCACGGGATGGTCGATATTATCAGTTTTGCGGCGGATCAGGTAGATGCGGACTTTCTCAAAAACTACCGGGCACTGGTCTTTTCAGGATGGAATACGGCTTCACTCCATCAATACCGCGAGCTGATTCGATTTGTACAAGGGGGAGGCACGCTATTTTTATCCATCCCCCATCTCTCCACAGACATTCGGCGGAACTATATCTCATATACAACGGACGATCTGGTGCTAAAAGGCGATTTTTCTGAACTTTGCGGAGTAAAAATCCACGGCAAAGGCGCCCGCTTTTATTGGGCCACCGCCCCGGACCGGAAAGGCGAACTCGGCTTCGAGTTTCCGCGACGTTTCGGAATTTTCACCACCCGGCTTGGTGAGATGGAAATCACCGATCCGACCGTTGAAATTCTCGCGGTGGATGATGAAGAAATGCGCCCTCTCCTCGTGCGTCGGCGTTGCGGCAAGGGAAAGGTTTACTTCCTCAACTCTTGGTCGTACCCCGGAGCCCTTGACGTCGACGAGGGCCCAGGAAGCACGCTAGGATCGCCCGGACTCATCGGCCACATCTACCGCCACATCGCCATGGAATCTCGTGGCTCGGTTTGGATTGAAAAAGCCGATTCGAATTCCGAGGAGGATCTGGATTATATTTCCTATTCGTATTTTCCGGAAGCCAACACGATCTGCCTGCAAAACATCGACTTCGAATCACCGCGCGCCGCGACTCTTCACGAGAATGGCAAGGCTACGCCATTGAAACTCGACGCCGGCGAGTTTCGGATGATCCGGGGAGCTGATGTTGTGAAGGTGGGAATGTCCTAATTTTAAAAAATGAACCCATCAATCCTCCAACAGCCCGTTCTGGTCGTCGATCCACAGACCCCGCTCGGTCCGATGAAGCCGATCAACGGCGTCAACAATGGCCCTTTTTGCCTCGATGGTCTTCTCGACTTTTCCGATGAGTTTCGAGCGGCAGCCTTTGCGGACGTTCGCACGCACGACCCGAATTATCCATGCCGGAATGTCTGTGATATCAATGCCGTTTTTCCGAGAGCGGATGCGGACCCCGCAGATCCGGCGAGTTACGACTTCACCCTTACGGATCACTATCTGAAGACAATCCGGGATACGGGGGCCACGATCACTTACCGGCTCGGTTACACGATCGACCATCACCCGATCAAACGGTATTCTCATCCGCCCAAAGATTTTCAGCATTGGGCGCAGGTCTGCCTGGGGATTGCCCGGCATTACAATGAGGGCTGGGCTCATGGATTCGAAAACTGGGTCGCACGGTGGGAAATCTGGAACGAGCCAGACAATGCCCCTGGTCCCAATTCGCCGTGTTGGACCGGGAAGTTTGAAGAGTTTATTAAACTCTACGAAATCACCTCGAAAGTTCTCAAGTCGCACAATGCGGAATGGCTGGTTGGGGGACCGGGTGCCGCCGCCGGCGGCGGATGCTTTGGCACACCGGCGATCCAGGAGTTTTTGGAGCATTGCGCAAAAACGAAATGTCCTTTGGATTTCTATTCTTGGCACAGCTACGAAAGCCGACCAAAAGAAATCCAGCGCTTGAGCAATCAAGTGAGGGACGGCTTGGCGAAATTCGGTTTCGCTACCACGGAAAACATCCTGAACGAATGGCGGTACGGTCCCAATGACGAATGGGATGTGATTTTCCGCTGCCGCGATCCAAGAAGGAAAAAAGAAAAGACACGGGAGATGAACGGCAGGGCGGCAGCTTCCTTTGCAGCGGCGGTTTTACTCGATATGCAGAATGGCCCAGTGTCGCTCGCCAATTACTATACCGGGGACACGATTCCCTATTTTGGCATGTTCGATATTTATGGTACGCCTTTGGATCCGTATCAGGCTTTTCTCTGCTTTGCGGCTCTGGCCAAGGGACGCCAACAGGTGGCTGTTCTCCCGCATAATTCCATCGAATCCCTCCATTGCGTCGCAACCCTCGACGACGAGGGGCGGGTTCGTATGATGGTGGTCAATGATTCACCACGACCGGTTAGGCTCACCCTCTCGCTAGCGAATCAAACGCTGCCATGGACGATTGAGCACGCCGCATTCTGGCCTGAACTCATTCAGGACCAGCTGAACCTGCCGGCACACGCCTTTGCTTGCTTGGGTGCCGGGGTTTGATCCCGAAAATCCCTGTCATGAGCAAGCCCGATTTACCGAACGATGATGCAGCCGCCCGGGCCTATTGGACCCGAAAAATGGACGAGGCGCTGGAGTTTCAGGAAACCATGCGGGCCTATCCGATCGAGGATTGCGGTGAGCCGCTGGTTGCCCTTCGAGAGGCGGCTGACGGGTTGGACGTGGAGTTTTCCAC
>JBDNGG010000309.1:0-4660 GCA_041689405.1 Terrimicrobiaceae bacterium
CCAACCACTTTCAGAAAAGGTCATTAGCCACTTTTACAGAAAAAAATTTGCGCAGCCGGTGATTTGAACCTTGGCCGCACGCATGGCGGTGGAGTGGTCGACTATGGGTGCCGGGTATGATGAGCTTCCGGTCTCTTTTTGCTCCAGAGGAGAGAGGCGCCATGGGGTGTGGATTGCGGGGCCAGGGACGCTCGCGAGCTCGGGCACCCAGCGCCGGATGAAGTCGCCAGTGGGATCTTGATCGAGCCCTTGTTTGACTGGATTGTAAATACGGATGGCATTGATCCCGGTGACGCCACTCTGCATCTGGAGCTGGGAAAAATGAATACCTGGCTCGTAGTCGAGAAATTGCCTCGCAAGGTAATCGCGGAAAGTGCGCCAATCGAGCCATAGATCGTATGCGGCGAACGAGACGAGCATGGCGCGCATACGAAAGTTAAGCCATCCCGTGGACCGCAGAGAGCGCATGCAGGCATCCACCAAGGGATAGCCGGTGCGGCCCTCACACCACGCGAGCAGCCTTACGGGATCGGCTTCGGCAGGTCGCAGGGCCTCGTAGGCACGGTGGAAGCAGCGGTGCTCGATGGCAGGTTCGCTCTCAAGCTTTTGGATAAAATGGCAGTGCCAATGCAGGCGCCCGAGAAGCGATCGAGGTGAGGCCCGCAGGAAGGGCACACCGTTTTCAGTCCGGTAACCACGGTCGGCGAGTGCGGCGGTGGCAGCCTCACTCGCCTGCAACGCTTCGCGGATGGAAAGGCATCCCCAAGCGAGATACGGGCTGAGTCGGGAGCAAGCGGTGGCACCGTCGAGCGGACTGCTCATCGCACGCGTGTAGCGGGCTCCCCGCCCGGCGAAGAAGCTCTGGAGCGTCTCCCAGGCCAACACCTCTCCGCCACGTTGGACGAGAGCGCGGTCGCGGACGACTTCGTCACACCCCAGATAAGGCGGGCGGAGCGGCCCGGGATCGAGCCCTTGAGGCACCCGCACGCGCTCCGGTGTGGGATGGGCGGGCAGATGCATCTGCTTCTCCCAGCGGGCAGCCCAACCGTTGCGGTCGCGCAGTCGGCGAATCACACCATGTTGGGGAAGTTCGACCCAGGAAACCTGACGGCTCCGCGCCCACGCAGCTACAGCCCGATCTCGGGTGTAGGTGAGGGCATTGCCAGTTTCTTCGTGGGACCAGAGGGCCGCAAGATTCCCGCTGGCGTGCAGCGATTCCAGCACCTCGACGACCTCGCCCGAGCGCACAATCAGCTCGCCGCCCAGTTCACGCAACCCGGCTCGTAGCTCGACCAAACTTTGCCCGATAAAGCGGCTGTGGAGTGCATCCCAATCTGCTGCCCGCAACAGCGAGGGCTCCCAGATGAAGAGCGGCAGGACCGGACCGGCTGCCAACGCACTGGTCAGCGGCCCATGGTCGCGTAGCCGCAGATCACGCTTAAACCATACGACCTGCACGCGCTCAGTCATCACGTCGATACTCCACTTGGCCGACCCCGAGCCAATGAAAGACTATGTGATCCCCGTCTATAACTTCCAGCCTTCCGGGAACAAACTTTGGATTCCGAAACTCTTGCTCTGCGATCTGTCCCTCCCCGAGCAGGCTGGTCGCATCGACCCGCCACGTAATCTCCCCGGCTGGCACATGATCATCGCCGCTCAGCTTCACGGCCACATAAGTCGGGCCGAGACGATCAATGCGCACCATCTCATCGAAGTGGCCGACATAGTGGCCAATCCAATCGCCAGAAATATCGGGGGTCGCATTCATCTTGACAATATATACGCCGATGGAGAGGAAATGGGGGCGTTTTGACAAAAATCAATTGCTCGCGCAGACAGTCACGCTGCGAGATCCCTCCATGGGAAAAGGGGTCATTACCGCTATTTCACATTTCATAGTTCCAGTCGATAAACTGTGCTGGTCATTGTGCTTGTGGAGCCGCCGTGAAGTCGTGGGGCGATCCAGGCCCATATCATGGTTGTTTCTTTTAGGAGTCTTCGTGCGATTTCTACCTTCACGGGATACATTTGTTTCATCGTCTCTAATTCCCTGAGCGTTAGATTTCTTGCTGTTCGGCCTTCTCGCAGGCCTGAGCTAACGTTTTTAAAAGCGTTTCTCGGTCCTTGTCATCTTCAAAAATCGGCTCCCGCAGATCGCCCCGGCTCATCACATGATAAATCGCGCGCTCGTATTCGATTCTTAATTGCCTCGGTATCCTTTCCCGTAATCCGACACCTCCCCAACCGGGCAATATTAAGTAGCGGGTTGCAAGAATCACGCATTGGTTTACAAAGTAAAACAGTTGCCTCCTGCCCACGGACAACCTCAACCCACGACCTCCCTCTGCTGAGAACCCTTCACCTTGCATCCTGACGATCACAAAGGCTCCTGTTGTTCCCCCGGTCGCGATCATGCGGACGGGCAAACGACGGTGGTCGCCGACGTTGTGTTTCACCGCATCACCACCGGCGACCCCGAGGGCATGAAGCTCATCCCCGGCGGCGAATTTCTGATGGGCACCGAAGGCGACTATGGTTTTCCCGCCGACGGCGAAGGCCCCGCGCACACCGTCGAACTCGCGCCGTTTTACATGGACGTGACCTGCGTGACCAACGCGCAGTTCAGCGACTTCACCAACGCTACCCGTTACAAGACCGAGGCAGAAAACTTTGGCTGGTCGTTTGTCTTTTACGGACAACTCACCTCCAAACAACGGGCGACCGCGGTGGGCCTGCGCGTGCTCGGCAGCGAATGGTGGTGCCGGATCGACGGCGCGACTTGGCGGCACCCCGAAGGCCCTGGCACCAATATTAAGAAGCGTTGGAAACATCCCGTGCTTCACGTTTCGTGGAACGACGCGATCGCCTATTGCTCGTGGTCCGGCAAACGACTTCCGACCGAAGCCGAATGGGAATTCGCCGCACGCGGCGGCCTCGCGCAGAAGCGCTTCCCGTGGGGTGATGAACTTGAGCCCGGCGGCAAGCACCGCATGAACGTCTGGCAGGGCACTTTCCCCATGAACAACACCGAGGCCGACAAATACTACGGGCCCGCTCCCGCTCAATCGTATCCCGCCAACGGTTACGGCCTCTACTGCATAACCGGCAACGTGTGGGAATGGGTCTGGGATTGGTTTGACCCGGATTATTATCAAAACTCGCCGCGTGAAAATCCCACCGGCCCCGCCGGGACCGACCGCCATGTGATGCGCGGCGGAAGCTACCTTTGCCACGCGAGCTATTGCAACCGCTACCGCACCGACGCCCGCAGCAGCAATACCCCCGACAGCTCCACGGGCAACCTCAGCTTCCGCTGCGTCCGCGATGTTGCACCGACAGGTTAAACCGCCTTAATCCTCGCGTAATCACCTCTCAAACCAAACGCAGGATCAACGCCTGTCGGGAGAGCAAAAGGGCAAAAGGGGTCAGAGGGCAAAAGGGGTCAGTCGATCATTCTTGACTGATGCATCCGATATCCTCACATTCACAACCCATGGCCCGGCAACCACGAATCCAATATGAAGGAGCCTTCTACCACGTGATGGCGAGAGGAGATCGACGGGAAGCCATCGTCAATACCGAGGAGGACCGCTTAGATTTCGTCGTCACGATGGCGCGCGCTTGCGAACGAACCGGATGGAGAGTTCATGCTTGGGTATTGATGTCCAATCATTACCACTGGTTGCTTGAGACCCCCCGCGCGAATCTTGTCGATGGCATGCGTTGGTTCCAAAACACCTACACCCGCCGGTTCAACGTTCGCAATCATCTCTGGGGACACGTGTTTGGCGGGCGCTACAAGGCAGTCGTTCTGGACGCAACCGACGGCGACGGGTATTACTTCGAAAGACTGCTCGACTACATCCACCTCAATCCAGTCCGCGCCGGATTGGTTGACGTGATTCAGGGTCGGGGTCTTATCGACTACAAGTGGAGCAGCTTGAGTCGAGCCTATGCCGTTGATTCCGAGGACCGTCCCGCTTGGATGGATGTCTCCCGCGGCCTCGGCGTCAAGGAACTCTCAGATTCTGTCGATGGTCGCCGGGAGTTTGTTACGATCTTGGAGAACCGGGTGAGGTCAGAGCATGAACAGGCCGGAATTGCCGACGCCCAGAATCAAACCCTTCAGAGCACGCTTCGACGAGGCTGGTATTGGGGCAGTCAGGCCTTCAAAGAGAAGCTCCTTGCTTCGAATCGCGAAGTTGCCGGTGAACGGAATCGAGACTATCGGTTGAGTCAACAGGGACACGAGCGAAGCGAAGACGTCGCTGAAACAATCGTATCCACTGCACTTGGTGAGGTCCATCTGCCCGATTCCGAGCTGCCCGCTCTGCCGGGCAACGATTTCCGGAAAGTCGCGATCGCCCTCCGACTCCAACAAGAGACCACGGTCAGTCAATCCTGGATCGCCCGAAGACTGCACATGCGCAGTCCCGGAAACGTCAGCCAACAACTCTCTCGCCTGCGCAAGATTTCTGAGAGCAGTCAGAATTGATCGACTGACCCCTATTTCTCTGAAGAAGGGGTCCATGGTAATGGCGGCGAAAGCGCCCGGGTCGCCTCCGCTTTGTATGAAGAGTGCCTCCCGACCCTCCGGGAACGGGCTGGGCGAGTCCGTTTGGGAATCCACAATCAGATGTTTCGCATCCTTGCGGAG
>JBDNGG010000310.1:0-1921 GCA_041689405.1 Terrimicrobiaceae bacterium
CGCTCCGCCGGCGATGATATAAAAATGATTTCCAGTCAGCGTGAGTTCGCCTCCGAATGGGATGAAGGACGGGCTTCCCGAATCGAGTCCCTCCAACGTCACGAAGTCTTGCCTGCCCAGGGGGCCTTCATATTCGAACAAATATTTCTGCAGACTTCCGCCGACAACATTACCTCCGGGCACGACGCTGGACAGTTTGCTTTTACCCAATCTGGCAGACCATCCATAGAGGAAGAGGTCCCGACCCGCATAGGAGTTGGTCGATGGCAGATCCAACAAGGGATACGTCGCAACCCGAGCGGAAGAAGGTAGCAAGGATGTTAACCTCGCAATCCCGATGTCACTCTCGGGAAGATTAACAGAGCTGGCCCGGTTGGCAGACCCGAGACCAGTGTCCTTGGAATAAAACTGCAAGTTGCTGCCGGGGCCAAGGTGGTTGGCAAAGAGGTAATGCTTGCGACTGAGGAAAACAAAACTCTGCCGCCGATCCGCCGCATTCCAAGGCACTCCCGAGAGGTCATAAGCCGCTCCCAAAAATCCCGTGCTGTCATTGGCAACGGGCGCTGTCACCGGGGCAGCAGAATAGCCGGACGCAAATCGCTCATGTCTTTCGGGCGAGAACCCCACGATTTGCATCGCGTGCGCAGGAAGGAAAGCAAGCACCCCAAGACCTCCAACCAAAAGGAATGCTGTAGTGATGCGGGGTAGGGGGGGCATGATTTATTGAGATAGGGAAGAGTAGATGAATTATCAGCGCCGCTTTTGTCGTTTCAATCCGTCTCTCGGTCCGCACACAACCACATAGTCACCCGGGTGATTCCCCAATTCTCAACCTTGCGGTGGTCCGATTATTGTTAATTGTTTAATAAATCGCATCGACTCTTCAATATGGAATTGTAAAGCGTTTCAGAATCTTTTTTGCAGGGATTCAAGAACGCATGCCAATAAACTATGCTTGAGCTCAATAAACCATCGTCATGATCTGCCTCAAGAAGCGATTCATATTTGTCCACATCCCCAAAACGGCTGGAAGTAGCCTCAGTCACGCATTGGGGTTGGATTGGCAAAATCACAAGGACATCGCCCGCTACAAGAAGGAGCTCTCTCCATCGGTATTCGATGATTTTTTTAAATTTACTGTCGTGCGAAACCCGTGGGCACGTCTCGTCTCGGAATACAGCTTTCAGACCCGGCTCAGCGGGCATCGGGCTTCAAAACTCCACGCTTACGACGGGAACGGGCGACTCCGGGATTTTTCCTCATGGGTGCAAGCCGTCTTCGAGAATCCTTACCGCTACCCCGCACGAGTGTGGGGCGGCAGCGTCTCTCGCGGGATCCATCGGTGGAGTCCGCAAACTGATTGGATCGAGGTCGACGGCACGAGTGCCATCGACTACGTCGCCAAATTGGAAAATCTCGATGCCGATTGTTCTCACATCGCTCGCAAGCTCTGCATCCAGCTTCCGACTTTGCCGAGGCAGAAGCGCACTTTTCACGCCCATTATTCGTCCTACTACACCTCCGCAACCCGTGAGCTGGTCTCCCTCAAATACGCTTCCGACATCGAAGCTTTTGATTATCGCTTCGAAGAATCATCTGCCGGTGCTTACACGTGTAAACTCAATTTCCGAATCCGCTCATTTCTGAGCAACCTGATCCATCGAGAATAGCACTCTCGTTAAGGGAAAATGGCGTCAGGGTGGAATGGCACTAACTTAAGCGACCAAGCACCAACGGTGCGCCCCATACCAGATCAGTGCAACGCTCTGGTATACAAATAGTTACAACACTAGCCGTGAGCCGGAGCGAAGCGGAGACAGCCTGCCGAATGGCAGCTCCGAAGGGGTGGGCGAAGCGAAGTAACGGGCGACCCAATCCGAGGATGGATCAAGGGGTCAGCAACGAATGGCACTAAGATAAG
>JBDNGG010000311.1:0-2901 GCA_041689405.1 Terrimicrobiaceae bacterium
CCGATCATTGGCATGGGCACCGGGCTGGGAAATAACTATTGGGCCGGATACCGGGACACTCTTCAGGACCTACCGCAGAACGACCCCGACGCACCGGGCGGTGTGGGGATTTTTCTGAAGAACGAGCCCTCGAAACACGATAAAGGTGCGCTGCCATTCCACTTTACGGGTCGAACCATCGAGCGCGGGGCCATCAAGGGCGCGGGCTACCATCTTTATAAGATGGGGCGATACAACCTGAACGAAATCTCCTATTTCTACTGGACCGGAAGCTCGCGTTTTGCGGTGCGCCCGAAGATTTCCCTACTGGATCCCAAGAAAGATAAAAACCTCTACACCGCCTATGTGTCGCTCAAGACGCAAGGGCCGGACCTCCCGTTTGGCGACAAGACCAAGCCCAATGGCCTTTGGTTCGACCGCGTCATTCTGGTGAAAGACGAACCGACTGCACTACCGAAACCATGAATATGAAAAAACGACCCATGCTGGACAAGATCATCGCAAGCCTCTGCACCACCTTTCTCGCCACAGCGGCGATTGCGGGAGACGGCGTCAAACTCACCGCCGATGGCAAGCCGCTGGCGACAATCGTGGTCAACTCCGGGGGCGCGATCCCCGCCGAGAAGACCGCCGCAAAAGAGCTGGCGGACTACCTGAAAAAGATCACTGGCGCGGAGTTCGCGACCGTGGAGGAAAAGGATTTCCAAGGCGGCCCGGCGATTTATGTCGGCTGGACGGAATTCGCCAAAAAGAACGGCGCGGATTTTTCAACCTTCGGCGACGAGGAATCCTTGGTGAAGACACACGAAGACAGCCTCATTGTCGGAGGCGGACGCCAGCGCGGCACACTCTACGGGGTCTATGACCTGCTGGAGAAAGACCTGGGCGTGCGCTGGTTTACTCCTTGGATCGAGAATGTGCCCGGGAAGGTGTCGCTGGCCCTGCCGACGCTGGACCGCCGTTTCAAACCGGCTTACGAATACCGCTACAACATTGCATTCAGCGGGGCCTATCCGGAGTTGCCGGAAGTGACCTTGCCTCCAGGCATGCCCGCCCCCGGACCTATGGACACCGTCCGCTGGCTGGCCAGAAACCGATTCAACGGGTTGCCCCGGCACCGGTTGCCGACGCGTAACGAGCGAGGGCCGACGGTTGCTACGGGTAGACTCGCGAACTTCGAAAATCTCGCCAAGGAAAAATGCCCGGTCTGGAAGACTCGCACGATTCGTCGCAGTCACAGACGTCCAGTCTTTATTCGCACCCTCTATACCTCCGGTTTTCGGGAGCACTTTTTTCAAACTGCTGTATTTCCTGAACCACTTTTTATTTGAAGTCATTTTTTGATGCTGTAGTGACCCAGCATTTTTTCTTTCCGCCCCTCCTAATTGTCAAGCCAATCCAGACGACCAGAAGGGGATCGGAAGGTTGGAAATCCCAACGCGCTCCCGATCCTGATACCTCAGGTCCGTTCGGCGATCCTCAATTAGCCTCGAATTGTGCACGTGATCCCTCGCGCCCTCCACTTCGGTGAGCGGAGGGGAGTCGTTCGTATTGTCGTGAACCCCGTAAGGGCAAGTCGTAACGCCCTCCACTTCGGTGAGCGGAGGGGAGAGCGGCCCCCAGAACTAACTGAGGACCAGAGTGTTGCAAGGGCGAAATCGGGAACCCCCCTTGTATGTAGGCCCCTGACGATGGTAGGGGGACCTAGGTACCAGGGAAGAGACGAAATGTCACAACCTTTGAGCGTGTTTGGAGGATGAGAAAGAGCGACTGGCAAGCAACCTTCCGGTGCTGGATGAAGACCCTAGAGCCGGGGTGTGGGAAGGGGAAGGATTTTCGGAATAATTTCCGCCATTTGAGAATCTGAGAGAAGGCACTGAGCCGAAATGTGAATCTTTGGAAAAATTTTCGGAAAAGATGCCGATGTTCTGATTTTCCGTGGGTATGAACACAAACGCGATTCAAGATTTCTACACCCGCTACCCCAAGCTTCAACCCTTTGTCGGCAGTCGCTTCGGCCAAGGGGACAGCCCGTCGATTTTACTCGTCGGAGAAAGTCACTACCTTCCCGCTGGCTCGACGGTTCACCGTGAAACGCCGGCATGGTATCGGGGGAATGCTGCGCACCTCAACGAGGAGGAGTGCGAGTGGATTGACACGTCGGGAATCTATCGTGAATCGCTTGAAGCCGGATTTCCGAACCCGGCCCACTCGATCTGGAAGAACTCGCTTTGGGAAATCAACGTTGGCGGCTTCCAGTATGCCAACTACCTCGATGCCGGGGAGCGCATCGCGTCATACAATTTTTTCCTGAGGCCGGCAGAGGAGGGTTGTTCCCTCAATGTGGACGCGGAAGACATCCGTGTTGCCAACGAGGCGTTCGCCTATCACTGCGGTGTCTTGAAGCCAACGGCTGTGATCATTCTCTCTCGGCTTGCCGCCCACCATATTCAAGCGATGCCCGATATCCCGGCGGTGGTGACTCCTCACCCTGGATCCGCCTGGTGGAACCGCCAGGCCGATTGCTACGGAGGGCTCCGTGGACGGGATCTCCTAGCCCGCTTCGTGGCCGGGTTGGAGTGGTCGCAGGGTGAAAATCCACCGGCCAGAGGAAATATGGAATCCGGCGGAAAATAATCTCGGAAATAGCAGCCACCACCGCCTTTTCCCTATTATGAAAGAAATTACACCATCTGATATCGAGATCATCAAGAATGCGAAAGTTGCATTGGAGGGCGATTCCATTGCGTTGCGGTTCAACGCTTACGTGAGCAAGGGGGTCAACCTCATTGTTACATCCCTTCCGGATTCTTTTCAGAATCAGATCAGCCGTGCTGTGAACGCATCGCTTACCAAAGCGACGGACTGGGCCTTCCTCACCACCGGCAGCAAGGAGTGCCC
>JBDNGG010000312.1:0-5213 GCA_041689405.1 Terrimicrobiaceae bacterium
ACGCATTCAGGAATTGACCGGCGAACGCCTCGCCTTCGCCATCGAGCTTTCCTCGCTGGAGGAAAATATCCCGTGGATTCTTAGTTGGGGTGAACACGTCCATGTCGTCCACCCTGGCGCACTGAAACGGCGACCTCGCACCACTGTTGAAATGATGACAAAAAACCTATGCGAATAGCCTGGAAACCAGAGATGCCTCTGCGCTCGCATTATACGAATCTTCTAGCTTTTATTGAGCAGGACGGTGTCGAGAATCTGGGTGGTGGTGATTTCGCGCTTTGAATTCTGCGCATGGTTGCCAAGGTGTTCCTGACTCCAAAATCTGGATTCTTCGCCCCCCTTCAAATAATCTTTCGAATATTTGTTAGTGGTGTCGCGTTTATTGTAGTGAGAGCCGTATTTTACCAATTATGAAAACTTCGCACCTTCTTGCCGGTCTGATCTTGATGTCACTGGTTTCACTTGCCATGGCCGGGGACCCTACACCGGTGGTCATCCCTGTTGTAATCAGCGGTTCCGGGTTCACGACCAGCAAATTCGCTGACGGTTATATCACCCGTTCGGCATCGGGAGACTCCTACGTCACGTCACGGTTTGGTGATGGATGGATTACACGCGGCCCGAACGGCAAATCATGGACAACCTCAAAGTTTGGCAATGGGGCAATTACGCGTGGCACTGGCGGATCGACCGTGACCACCTCGAAATTCGGCGACGGCTACATCAGCAGGTCGAGCGGGGGAAACAGCTATACGACATCCAAGTTTGGAGACAGTTCGATCACTCGTGGATCCGGTGGATCCTCCGTAACAACCTCGACTTTCGGCAATGGATTCAGAACCAGCGGTGACCGCTCCAGCACGAGTCGGACCGTCCTGATATTACCCGCGCCGACTCCCCGCAAACCCTGACGGGTGCTAGCGGATGAATCGAATCGATACCACTCTTTGTGTCA
This sequence comes from Terrimicrobiaceae bacterium, assembly GCA_041689405.1. Lineage (GTDB taxonomy): Bacteria > Verrucomicrobiota > Verrucomicrobiia > Chthoniobacterales > JAATET01 > JBDNGG01. The sequence goes on from JBDNGG010000312.1 coordinate 956, forward strand.
ACGGTCTACAAATAGCTCGTTGAGACTGGTGAACGAGGGAATGGTTGTAATTGGTGAAATCCGGCAATGTCGGCTCCACAAGGATTCTAGCGCTTGCTCCTGTCCGGCTCCACTGTCAGAGTCCACGCATGAACTTTCTTATTCTCCTATTTCGCAGGATGCTCCATCGGTCGGAGCCCAAGCCTGCGAAACGGATACTCTCCCGGTGGACCCCGATATAAAATTGCATCCCGCGTCCAAAGCGAAAACTCATACGGGTGGAGCAACTCCGCGAAAAAGCAGGCCAGACGTCGCAGGAGATTTGCCTCGGAAACGCAATGTGTTGCGGTTTTTTTTCGAACGAGTGCTGGGAAAGGTCTTGTGCAGACATCCCGAGGAGCCTCCCGTGGTTCGACCAGAGAGGTCGAAGAGCAGACCTACAGCTCCAACGAAATCCGAAACGGCTCTGATGATGCCATTTAAAGGGCTTCCCTCGGAACACATTCACATCCCGAGGACTCAGGCGGAATTTGAGAATGCCGCCCGGGAGATCATTGCGGCAGGGATCGTTGGCTTTGACACAGAATCAAAGCCTGTCTTTAACGCTGGCCAAAAGAACCACGGGCCCCAGGTCGTCCAGTTCGCCCTTAGGGACAAAGCCTTCATCTTCCAGCTTCATCGTCAGGATTGTTGGCGCGTCGTCTCCGATTTACTCGAATCAGAGCAGGTGCTCAAAGTCGGATTCGGGTTGCAGAATGATCGGGGACAGATTCGGTCGAAACTGGGAGTCAATCTGCGGGCAACTCTCGATCTCGACCAGGTCTTTCGCAAACGTGGCTATTCTGGACAGATTGGCGTTCGTGCCGCTGTCGGCGCGATACTAAAGCAGAGCTTTCCCAAATCGAAAAGCGTCACCACAAGCAACTGGGCTTTGGCCGATCTCACATCGCGACAACTTCTTTACGCCGCCAACGACGCGTTCGCTGCGCTCCGCGTTATGGAAGCCCTTGGACTTGGCCGGGAGACGCCTTGAACGTTCCAAGTGATTTCAATGATCGGCATCTATGCTGTGCAGTTTCGGAAAACTTTCTTAGTGGCTCCACTTTTAATATCCGAAGCACAGCCCCGTTTGTTCGCATCGTGACCATCCGGTTTCGCTGATACCTAAACAAGAGCCCGTCCCGAGTGCAGGGGGACTCTTTTTTTCGCCCATGCACGGATCAGCGTATGGACTCGCACATCTCTTCGATGTGCTCAATAGCGGGAACAGACCCCCCGCTTGGCGTCCCCGGTGCCGCTGGAGAACCAATAGCGGTTTTCTGCCACTTCAAGCCATCCGCCCCGCAGATCACGGTAGTGCCGTTGGCGACGTAGAGGTACATGATTTTGTAAATGAGCTGGGTTTTGGGTATGCCACCCCCGACCCTCGCCGGGATCTCGGTGGCGATCTTCTGGAGCTCGGAGAGGCTTTGCTTGTGGAATTCGTTGAGGTCGATGGCCTCCGGCACCGAAAATGGTGCGGGTGGTGGAGACGGGAATCGCCTGCGACTAGCCGAAAGCGAAACCATTTTCAAAGCGCAGCGGCACATCCGCAAAGAAGTATGCTGTCTCCGCTTCGCTTTTTTTCCTTGAGCGCAAAACATTCCTGCTGCACCCGAGGGTTAGCATGGGAAGGGGTGCCTGGATATCAAGTTTGCCAAGGAAGAAACGAAAAGAACCCGGAAGCGGTCCGCGCTCCCGGATTCTGTTTTCGGACTCCTCAGACCCACTTCTGGATGATCCACCAGTAAACCGGGATGCCCAGGACGATGTTGAGCGGGAAGGTGATGCCCATGCTCATGGTCAGGTATTTCGCGGGGTTCGCCTCCGGCAGGATGTCTTTGAGGATGGCCGGGGCGACGATGTAGGAGGAGGAGGCGCAGAGGATTACCAGCAGCAGCGAGTCACCGTGATCGAAGCCGAAGAGCTTGCAGAGTACTAGGGCGATGGCGCCGTTGACGATGGGTGCGATGATGGCGAACGCCACGAGCATGGGCGGGAAGGATTCCAGTTCCTTGAATTTCTTCCCGACCAGCGTGCCCATGTAGAGGAGGAAAAAGACCAGCATCCCGGTGAACATGTCCCCACCGATGAAGCTGGAGAGCGGGGATTTTTCCGTCCCGAGCACCGTCAGGGTGTAGCCGATGACCATGCTGCCGACGAGCACCAACAAAGTGCCGTCCGTGAGTGCATCCCTGAGCACTTGCCTGGTGGGCTTCGTGGCCTTTCCTTTCATGGCCATCTGAGCCATCACCACCGCCAGGATGATGGCGGGCGTCTCCATAACAACCAGTGCCACGGTCATGTAGCCCTCGTATCCCACGCCCAGCGAGGTCAGGAAACCAGCCGCCGTGATGTAGGTGAGCGTGCTGTTCGATCCGTAGGTCGCGCCGATGGCTGCGGCATCCGCCACCCCGATTTTTTTCTTCAGCAGGAAATACGAATAGACGGGGACCAGGGCGCTCATTGCCAGGATGATGACGATGATGGTTATCCCGTCCCCAAACATGCTGGAGTGGTAGAGGCTCACCCCGCCCTTGAAGCCGATGGAAAGCATCAGGTACAAGCTGACAAATTTCACGATGGGTTCGGGGATGCTGAGGTTGCTTTTCACCATCACGGCGATGAATCCTAGGATGAAGAAAAGAACCCCGGGGTTAAGGATGGCGATGAGTATGTCCATGATGGTGTGTGTTGTGTTCGGTTGGTGCTTCTGTTCTTGGAAACAAAGCCAAACTACCGAACCGAAAAAATTCTTTCCAATAGATGTTTTGCGACATATCGTTCTTAAAAAGCGAACGTAGTAATGAGCTTCCTCAATTATCACCATCTCAGGTACTTCCGCGCCATCGCGCAAGATGGCACCCTCACCGGCGCGTCGCAGAGCCTTGGTATTTCCCAGTCCGCCGTGAGCGTGCAGCTCCGGCAGCTGGAGGACAGCCTCGGGCAGGCGCTTTTCCTGCGGGAGAAAAAATCCCTAGTGCTGACCGAGGCGGGCCGCATCGCGCTGGAGTATGCGGAGACGATTTTCCGATCCGGGGAGGAGCTGGTGAATGTTCTCGGCGGCCGGCCGACGGAAAAACGCCAAGTGCTCCGGGTGGGTAGTGTTTCCACGCTCTCGCGGAACTTCCAGCTTGCTTGTCTCCAGCCGTTCATCGCTAGGGCGGATGTGGAATTGGTGTTGCGTTCGGGCAGCCTTGTCGAGCTGCTGTCGCAGCTGAAATCTCACACTCTCGACATCGTGCTTTCAAACCTCCCGGTGCGCCGCGATGTGGAGAACAATTGGCACAGCCATCTGCTCGAGCAGCAGCCTGTCTCGCTCGTCGGGAAAAAGCCGGGACGTGGAAAGCGGTTTAAGTTTCCCGAAGACCTCGAAAGCACCCCGCTGCTTTTGCCCTCGCTGGACAGCCACCTACGTGCCGCCTTCGATCTGATCATGGAGAAATACGGGATACGGCCAATCGTAGCTGCGGAAGTGGACGATATGGCAATGCTCCGACTTCTCGCACGGGATGGCGGGGGCGTCGCCCTCGTGCCACCGGTCGTCGTTACCGGCGAGTTGAAGAGGGGACAACTCGTCGAGCTCCACCGTTTCAAGGAGATCCACGAGAACTTCTACGCCATCTCGCCCGCAAGGCGTTTCCCCAACCCCCTCGCCGAGGAGCTGCTTAAAGAGGCAAAGGGCAGGAAGGTGATCAAGGCGTGAGGGGCTTTCTGATTCCTGAATGTTGGGGAATAAACAAATTTTCGGTTCTGCGCTGTTTTCGGTGGGTGAACATGTTCAGTTAAGACCCGGAGGGTCCATTAGGAAATTAGCCGGTGGTGCCAATCCTGAGCTTTCTACACAACTTTTTGGGTATAATAGTGAAGGACGATTAACGCAAAGGGAGGGGAAACAACAGGGCGGATTGAGAACTCGCTGCCCGACTCGCTTGTGGGAGGACAACGAGCACGCCGGGCATGAGCGGGATTTTGCGCTGGTTGTCGCCGGGTTGACTTCCGACGAGGTGAACCCCTTTTTTTCTACCATGAAGAGCATGAAGGACAGGAAGGGGAAGAAGGCTGAGTAAGATTTTTTCTGAATCTTCATGCGCTTCATGCGCTTCATGGTTTTAATTCTTTTCTCCTCGGTCCAGGGTGTCCGTGTCGGCGCGGATAGACGAAGAATACGCGCCCGTCACCGCCAGTAGGCGGCAACTACCGAAACTCGTGGCGGGGCATATTCTCTGCCAATGCAAAC
>JBDNGG010000313.1:0-4303 GCA_041689405.1 Terrimicrobiaceae bacterium
AGAGAGCACGACGTCGCGGAAATTGGTTGCGATGAGGCGGGAAACGACCTCTCGAACGGCAATGGAGTATATCTTCGCGTCCTCTGAATCAAGGTTGGCTACTGCCTCCGGCAACGCCGCCTTGGCCGCCGACAGCAGCGCTTCAAGACGTTGATCCTCAGTCAGACCAACGGTTTGTGAATACGCGAGCCACTGGGCGGAACGAAGTTCCGTCGGCGTGGTCGCCAGGAGCTCCTGGGTTTGCTTTTGCAGAGCCACTTCCGGCCGTCGGTCCACACGCACCTTTAGTGTAGAACACCCCGCCATCAACAAGGCACAAACAAGAATCGACAGCGGTCGGGAAATTTTCATGAGAGGATATCGTGGTAGGCAGATCAGCTTTTTGCCCGAGGATCGAGCGCGTCGCGGAGGGCGTCACCGAGGAAATTCAGTGAGAGTAATGTGAGCGCCATGAATGCGGAAGGAAACAAAATCATCCACCAGAAGCTCCGGACAGGATTGATTGCAGAGGCGCCGTCTGCCAGAAGCGAGCCCAGACTGGCCCGTGGTGCCTGGGTGCCCAATCCCAGAAAGCTGAGGAAAGACTCATCGATGATTACGGCAGGGATGGTCAGCGTAAGATAGACCACGATCACTCCCAATAAGTTTGGCAGGATGTGCCGTAGCAAAATCCGGACGTGTGATTGCCCTAGCGCCTGTGCAGCAAGGACAAATGTTCGGGATTTGATTGCAAGGACCTGCCCTCGAACGATCCGCGCCATGGTTAACCATTCGATGACTCCCAGAGAAATAATGAGGATAGCAATCCGTGAGTAATCCACAAGCCAAACCCAATTGCGCTCTGCGGCAAACTGCTCGAGTGTTGCATTGAATGCATTGATGAAGACCAGAATGAAAATCAGTCGAGGAATAGAATAGAGGATATCGACACCCCGCATCATGATTTGGTCGACCCGCCCACCTACATATCCCGAGACGAGTCCGTAAGCGGTCCCGAGGATCAAACTGATAGCCGCTCCACAGATTCCAACCAGCAGAGAGAGCCGGGTTCCCGATAAAACACGAAACATGAGATCCCGACCGTTGAGATCCGTGCCGAAAGGATGCGCCCACGATGGGGGGGAATATTGGTCCGGCCCGGGCTCCCGGTAACTTGCCGGGAGGACCTCGGGTCCGACGAGGGCCAGGATGACAATGATGGTGAGTATCCCTACTGCGGCGACGGCTGAAGGATTGCGGCTGAGTTGTTTACAGAGGCCAGGCTCAGTCATTGAGTTCAATCCTCCGGTCCAGCAGGGTGTATGCGATATCCACTGCGAGATTAAAAGCGACGAGGAGCACGCAATACACGATGACCACGCCACCAAGAAGAAATCCGTCACGGTTCTGAATCGAATGAACAAAAAATCCACCCGCCCCCGGAATGTGGAAAATGGTTTCGACCACGATGGAGCCGGTCAGGAGGTGAGCGGCGAGGGGACCCATGAAGGTAACTACCGGCAGGATCGCCACGCGAAGCGCGTGTTTCCAGAGGACGACACGTTCGGCTAGACCTTTGGCGCGAGCCGTTCGAATAAAGTCCTGATTTAAGGTCTCAAGCATGCTGGAACGCATTAGCCGGGCAATATATGCGACATACGGGGCTGCTAACGTGATGGCTGGCAGGATGACCTGCATCGGAGTTCCCCACCCGCCCACCGGCAGCCATCGCAAATCAAGCGCAAAAACGAGGATCAAAATCGGGCCAATGACAAACGACGGCAGAGAAATTGCAAGCAGCGCCGCCAGCATAGCAATGGTATCTCCAGCCCGTCGATGTCGTGTCGCCGCAAAGGTGCCCAGCCAGACACCCAGGGTCGTAGCCAGAAGAAATGAGATGGCCCCGAGAGTGAAGGTGACCGGCAGCGTCTGGGCAAGGATTTCGTTTACGGACCGATTGCGATACTTCGTGGAAAGCCGAAGATCCCCCTGGAGCAGATCCCCCCAATAGCCGGTGAATTGCTCCCACAGGGTTCCATCCAGTTTGTATTTCGCGAGCAGTTGCTTTTCAATCTGCTCAGGAATCTTACGCTCCGCATCAAATGGCCCGCCCGGCGACAGCCGGATCAGAAAAAACGTCGCTGATATTACCACGCCCAGAACGACGATCAACGAAACTACGCGGCGCAGAAGGGTGCCTATCATTTATCCTAGAGAGGAATATGCAGGTGAAGAGACTCGCGCCGAGGCGCTGAGGCATAGGGATTTACAAACTACCTCTCCTCTGCGTTTCAGCGCCTCTACGGGAGTTTTCATTTCAGATTTCGCGCTTCAAACCGCTCAATTGCTGTTACCGCTCAGGATTTGCCCCGGCGCATTCAGAACAATATCGATATTATCGGCCGACGAAGATTCGCCCATCAGTCCAATGCGCCACACCTTGCCTTTGAGCGGGCCGAGCCCCGCACCAATCTCAATGCCAAAATCTGCTAAAAGCCGGCGGCGCACATCCGCTTCATCCACTTCGTCGGGCACAGTGATGCTGTTTAATTGCCAAAGCTGATGGACGGGCCGGGAGGCGATTTCCAATCCCATCGTGCCAAGTCTATCCTTGAGACGCAAATGATTAGCCTCGTGCCGGACAAATCGATTTTCAAGACCCTCCTCTATGGTTTTCCGCGAAGTGGCCACCTCCATCGCGCGCGAGCTAAACGAAACCGGCGAGAGCCCGGGAGGGCAACTCAGGCACTTTTGAGTTCCGCTATACACTGCATCCACACCCCAAGCGTCAATTTCCACCGGACATCCGGCCAGCGATGTGACTGTATCGATAAGCACGAGGGCGCCAGCCTCTTTTGCAATGCGCGAAATCTCCGAGATCGGCGTGCAGGCTCCCGTGGATGTCTCCACGTGAACCACCCCGACCAGCTTGAGGCGGCAGGTGCGAAGCGCCGCCGCAACCTGAGCCGGATCGATGGTACGTCCCCAGGGTGCCTCAACACGGATGACCTCCGCGCCGCATCGCGCAGCAACTTCCGCCATCCGGCCTCCGAAAACTCCATTCACGCACACTAACACCTGATCTCCCGGCTCCACGAGGTTAGCCATGCAGAATTCCATCCCCGCGCTGCCTGTCCCGCTTACGGGAAACGTCATCGGGTTTTCTGTGGCAAACGTCGTTCGGAGCATCGATTTGATCTCCTCCGTCATCCGGATGAATTCGGGATCGAGGTGCCCGACAAGCGGCTTTGACATCTCCTCCAGAACACTCGGGGCAACCATACTGGGACCAGGTCCAAGCAGCAGTCGGGAAGGGGGGTGAAAGGCCGAAGGCGGTAGTGACACGATGATGTTCTTTTTCGATTTGAATCAGAGTTTCGGTGCAGTTACGCGGCTCGCACCGCCAGCCAATGCAAGCAGAGAAACACCGTAAAAAATGGAGTTAATTCCGTAGAGCAAGCCGATGACCCACGCAGAGTCACCGGGCAACTTACTGAAAATAATGCCGGCGAGGATAATCGCCACAATGCCATTCATCAACATAACCACCCAAGCACCATGCTGCCGGGATCCCAATGCTGCGCCAATAAATGCCAAACCTTCAAAAATGAAAAAGATCGCCAGCACCAACGTCAGCGCTTCCACTCCAGCCTCAACCCAGAGCAATAAAGCCAGGCCGGTTGCAAGGCGAATAACCGCCAGCGCGACGGAGGTAATACAATGCGTTTTTTCTTTCCCAAAAATGACCGCGCCAATCGAAAAAACACCGCTAACTACGCAGAAAATCCCAATCACTTGCGCAATCGCCACACTCATTGCCAAAGGAAACCCAATGGCGAATGCTCCAACTACGATTGAAAAGATCCCAAAGAAAATCAGCCAGCCACGGCTTTTGTTGAGGGCTTCTTGGGCGGACGAAAACAGCGGTGGGTTGGTCATAGTGACTCCAGATAGTAGCGGTTCCGCCGCTGCGGTCAGTCAAAAAACACGACTAACGCGAAATAAAAGTTATTCGCAGCCTCCAAATGGATTCCGTCGATGTGAATAACTTGGGGAGAAGATCCCCGGCATCGCGGAAATCCCGAATTCATTCCAACTTATTCACACGCGCATTATTTACTCATCCGCAGTGAGTAATGTATAACGTACGACAATAAATGTCATGTATAATGGAATGCCGTGCCCCCTGTGTGCGCTTGTTGGTCGCGTGACGATATGCAATGGTAGACACGCATGTCGGACGCAGGCGCGTCCGCGGTCGGCTCCGCCGACTCGCGAACACATCCCGCCTCTCGGCCAAGACCCAAAGATTTGCTCATTTCAG
>JBDNGG010000314.1:0-17451 GCA_041689405.1 Terrimicrobiaceae bacterium
AGATGCACCAAGTTCCACAGCCTTCTGGACAATGAGGTCCATGTTTTTACCTTTTGGCACGGCTTGCGCCAGAGCCAATCGGCACCGAACCGGCTGGGATCGTCCGCGATGGAGGATTTTTAAGTCGGCGGTGCCTTTGGTCGTGGACTCGATTACTGCGGTGGCTTCATTTCCATGACCGTCAAAAACGACAATTTTGTCTCCGGCTTCATGACGCAGCACGTTCAAACAATGGTGCGCCTCGTCGCCTCCCATGACGGGTGAATTATCCAGCATGAGGTCGGGAGCTAAAAAAAATCGATGCATCCCGCACGTTATCATTCCCACGGGACGATCTGGCAAGCCCGCGGTCAAAATCACTGCCGAGGCGCAGGGACGCAGCGGAACGCACTGATTTTCTTGGACATGGGGAGCGGGTTGACTATCCTGCTGCGCTCGACATGGCTTGATGTCTCATCGCCGCCATGCGATAGCAATTATCCTATTTATGTCACCTGGACTTACATTCGCCTTTGGCCTCCTGATGCTCGTGCTTTTCGGCTGGTATTTTGCCACCGAGATTTCTGCCCGCAAGCGCTGGCTGGGTCTCGTTCTCACCGTCCTGCTCGTTGCATTTTGCATTGAGGAAGTCACCCCTGTTAAAGATCGCATCCGGCTCGGATTGGACTTGCAGGGAGGCACATCGTTTCTTCTTCGTATCGTCCGCGAAAATCCCGAAGACGTAATCACCCGCGACCTCGTGGATCGTGCGGTGGAAGTCATTCGCAAGCGCGTGGATACTTATGGGGTCAGCGAACCGGACATTGCCCCCCAAGGCGAGGATCGGATTCTTGTGCAGATTCCCGGGCTTGATTCGGACGGGATGAAAGCGACCCGCGAGCAATTGCAGCGCGTCGCGAAACTGGAGTTCTCGATTGTCCAGCCAAACTCAGAGGCTTTGCTTGCGGAAATCGAAGCCGGTCGCGCGATCATGCCTCCGGGGTTTGTTGTCAAACCAATGACTGACACAATCGAAGGCAAAGAACTCACGACCCAGCTTCTTATGCGCCGCAACGCGGACATGAGCGGCGAGTATGTCAGCCGTGCTTACGCTTATTACGACCAGGCGGGATGGGGAGTCTCACTGGAGCTTAATCCAGAGGGGGCGAAATTATTTGATCAGATTGCGGGAGCGAATAAAGGAAATCAGATGGCCATTCTTCTCGACGGAGAGGTTCTTTCCGCTCCGACCTTGCAGACCGACCGCTTCGGCGGGCGGGCGCAGATCAGCGGCCGGTTCAGCGAAAAAGAGGCACGTGACCTCGCAAGCGCACTGGAAAACCCGCTGCGCTATCCCGTTCAAATCGAGGAAATCCGGAGTGTCTCACCCACACTCGGCGCGGACTCCATCCGCAGCGGATTTATGGCGGGCCTTACCGGGTTGGCATTCGTCGTCCTGTTTGTCGTCATTTACTATCGTCTCGTCGGGCTCATCGCCCTCGTGGGTCTCGCAGTAAATATCATCCTGTTGTTCGGGATGATGGCCATGTTCAACTTCGTCCTCACACTGCCGGGTATCGCAGGTATCATCCTGACTATTGGCATGGCAGTGGATGCAAACGTCCTCATTTACGAACGGCTTCGTGAGGAACTGGCGGCAGGCAAGTCGGTTGCAGCGGCAATCAATGGCGCGTACGACAAAGCGTTCAGCGCGATCTTTGATGCCAACATCACGACGCTCATCACGTCCGTTATTCTCTTCCTTCAAGCGACCGGATCCGTCAAGGGGTTCGCAGTCACGCTGACCCTCGGTATCATCGCTTCGATGTTCTCCGCGCTGCTCGTTACCCGCACGGTCTTCCGCTGGATGGTGGAAAAAGGCGGGCTGAAGCGCGTCAGGATGCTCAACATTATTCCGACGAAGCAGTTCAACTTCCTTGGAAAAATCCGCCTTGCGTTTCTCACCTCTGTCGGTCTCATCGTCGCGTCCATCGGGATTTTTGCCTTCAACGGGCAAAACAATTTCGGCATCGACTTCCGTGGAGGCGACCTCATGGCTGTCAGCTTCACGGCTCCTGTGAGCGTCAGCGATGCGCGTGAAAGCGCGGACAGCGCGGGACTCGGCTCCAGCACGGTGATCCAGCTCGAACGCGAGGGGACCACCGAATTGCTCACGTTCCGCAGCCCCGAAGGCACCAGCGGAAAGCTCCTTGAGCAATTGAAAACCGACTTCCCCGACCGGGGCATTGTAGCTCAGGCGGAAGACACCGTTGGCGCACGAATCGGGACGGAGTTTGCGACCCGCGCGCTGTGGGCACTTGGACTCGGCATGGTCGGAATTTTGATCTACGTTACCATCCGATTCGAATTCGCGTTCGCCCTCGGTGCGGTCGTTGCCGTCTTGCACGACGTGATCCTCACGCTTGGCCTGTTCTCGCTTATTGGCGGTGAGCTTTCTCTCGTCATGGTTGGCGCTGTGCTAACTATTGCGGGATATTCCATCAACGACACGATCGTCGTGTTTGACCGAATCCGCGATGCGCTGAAATCTGGAGCGTCCGGTTCGGTGCGTGACCTGATGAATACCGCGATCAACGAAACCCTTGGTCGCACCATTCTCACTGGCGGCACGACCATTCTGTCTGTGGGTGCCTTGTATTTCTTCGGCGGTGCGGTGTTGCAGGATTTCGCGTTTGCGATTCTCGCGGGTATCTTTATCGGAACTTATTCGTCCATTTTCGTGGCTGCTCCCATCGTGCTCTGGTGGTCGAAGATTCGTAAAAAGAACATCCGCCGCGAAGTCCTCCAAGCCGAGGAACTCCGGCGCACCTCAAGCGGCGGCGCATAGTGTCGCTTGGGTGAGGGGAATTCGAATCGTGTTTGCTAGCTAAACGATCCTCATCTTTTGGGCCGGGTTTCTTCATCAAAAATGATGACAGGGTCGCCCCGAGACCTCGGCATCTACCGCCCAGACGCATCCTTCGTGGGGGTCTCCACGAGATGATCCAAGGTCAATCCGAAGAGGGCAGAGGTGATAAACAAGGTGGGGAGATCCCTTCCACCGAATGCACAATTCGTCGGGCTGCTAGAAGGACGATCGACCACTCGATTGATGGATCCATCGGGAGCAAAGCGGACGACGCATGTTCCGCCAAGAACCCAGCAATTCCAGAGATATCCATCGGCTGGGGGCGGAGACATTTGGGGGCGGGCTTGGGCGGAGCGGGTAATTAGAGATTCGAAGGAAACGGGTTGTCCGGTGCGACCAGTGCTGCGATTTTGCGGAAGACTTCAGTGCTTGGGGTGTCGCTGCTTTCATAGCCGTTCGCGATTGTGGTGGTCACGACAATGGTCAGGGTAGTCCCCGGGGTAAAGTGACCATGAAGGTGGGGAATCCGTTCATATTCGGATTTGGAATAATCCAATCCCCGATCACGCCAACGCCCATGGCATAAAAGCGCTCCTTGGTGTTTGGGCCTATTCCTACGTTGTCGGATGTCGTCGGTTCCTTTCGGAACTTTTCTGAGAGCAGACCCGGCCCGGTGAGCGCATTGCCGATGCGACCCACTTCAGCCATGGTCGAGACGAGGCGCCCGGATGGACCTGTCCACGAGGGATTCCAGAACGTGGATTCCGTCAGCATGCGCAGGGTCACCGCTCTGGCCGTCGGCAGATCCTGACACCATTGGGCAATCGGATCGTCGAGTTTGACAACACCTTCCTCTGCCAACTGCAGGAGAATCACGCAGAGCGAGGTCAGCGTGATCCCGCCAGAGCGAAAGCGCATATCGGCGCTCGCAGGAACGGTTGTCATCGAATGGTCAGAGGCTTCCAAAAAGCGTTCCTTGCCATCAACGCAGACTCCGACGATGGCAGCGTTAAGATTGAGGGCTTTTATTTCGTCCGCGACGAGTTGGCGAAGCGATTACTGATTCCATTCCGATGCCTGCGCCCGAGCACAGACCAAAGGAAGCGCGGTCAGCAGAACAACTCCTGCGATGATTTCATTGAGTTTCTTCATGGTGTCGTCAAGCAGAGTGGACGCGGGGATTTTTGACGAGAAAGAAGGCCGACCGTAAGTTAACTCCACCTTGTGAGGCCGCGGCCCGTGCCGGTGGGCTAAGACGAGTTACCCTGCTGATACGGCTCAAAGATAGGAGCAATCCGTTCGGGGTAGTCGTTGATCTACGCCTTGGTGGTGAAGAAACAGTCGCGCTTGAGAAGAAATGTCGTCGAATCAAATTTATCAGCCGGAGTGCTATCTCCGAACGCGACGGGGAACAAGAATTGGAGGCCGGGGCGGGAGAGCACTTCTATTCCTCCACGTGTGCCGCCCGGGCTGCTTTCGCCTTTTCGTGTCCCTTTGCCGCCGCGCCTTCCAACCCTTGCCTTGCCATATGGTGGAGCGGTCGCTGCCGCGGATTCTGCAAGACGGCTATGAGAAAATCGATGGCTTGGGATTGGTTGTTCATAGCTGGATATTTCATCGCCCTCACAGTGCTCGAAAGAAGCCATCCCCTAGATTTATAATTCAACAGGGCATCTAATGCTTGCTGGTTTCCCTCTCTGGCAGCCAAGCCAAAAGCATCTACTGTGAAGCTGCGGAGAGATGGCTTACCATTCGCATATTCCAACGCCTTCATAGCATCGCTATTCTTTGCGGCCCCCGTGCCAATAACATCAAAAGCTGCACGCATCAGCTTCAGATTTGCAATCGACTTTGAGTGGTCCTTTTTAACATCGACACCCTCGTAAAGTTGCCGCTTTTGCTCATCGATCTCGTCCACCGCCGTCAGATCCCCGGATGCAGCGCGGCTGCCAAGATCCATCATATTTTGGATCGCTTCATCCACAGGATTTTCGAACATACCCCTGCGCTGAAGGTTTACTTGGGCATACTCTCGGACCGTTTTGACACCGTCATCGGCAAGTTTTACGAGTAATTCTTTGGAAATCATGGGATGGACCGTCACCCAAGTCCGCACCGATGCCTCTTTGTCGTTGGCGAGAATTGGGAGGATTTCAATAGGGGTGCTGGGATTTCTTCCAAGTGCGGCCCGGATTGAAGATTCCTGACACTGTGACATAGCGGCCAGCACACTGGGAGGGGTTTTAGGATTTTGCGACAGAGCGAAAAGGACGCTGTATTCCCTTGAATGTGCCGCGCCGACTTGGCCTCTGCACGCGTCGTATATCCTGAGCAGGCTACCTTCGGACGTATGCGGATTTTTCGCTACTGCGGCGAGAATCTGCAAATCATGATCAATGAGAGCCTGATCGATAAGGGATCCACCGGATGTCTCGCTTTTGGCTGACACGAGCAATCGGTGGCGCGAAATTCGACTCTGAATCGTTGCCACCGTAAGAGACAAGATCAAGGCCGAGACGATCAGGGGGACAATTGAGGTCAGCCGAGGGGAAACGCAGGCGACACGCTCAAGGGCGAATCGGAATATATAAGCGACCGCTCCGGAAACAAGAAAACTGACCAGGGCGATACCGACGGCATAGAGCGGTAGGAAAATCCACCCGATAGCCGCGGTCGAAGACCGCGAGGTCGCTATCTCGTGATGTCCCCATGCAACAAATGCAGCCGTGAAGATAAACGTACCTACGAGGGGATAAAGGAACAATGGCCTCGCTGCTTTTTTTGAAATGTAGGCTAAGCGAATCATCCAGACCAACGCTGCTGCAAGCAAGACGTAAGGCAAAATGACAATGGCTATGAAAAAGAGCTGATAATGGAGTTCCATGGAAGTGACTTCTTAAGCATCGCGCGGTTTGATTTGCATCCTCAAGTTTGGCCCAAAGACACTGGAGTCCACTGGAATTTTAGGTGACCGTGGAGAGGTAGTCCGAACACTGCCCCAGCTGATCATATGCGCGGACTGACCTGAAACGCTACACAAGGATTAGCACTACCGTTCAGGTGAGGCGCATCTCCGATAAGTTGCAAAAATCCGTTTCAAAGGAACTGAAGGGTGTCATTTTTGGCCGCGACGTTCCAATCGATCTTGGAACTGGCCGCAGGCGGATTCCATCGATCCGGGAGCAATCGGTGTGAAGATGGCAGGCTAGGCTCCATGGGTGCTCGCTGTCGTGATAGAAGTCCAAGGTTTTGGTCGCTTGGTGGAAGCCGTCCTCGATCAAATTCCATATCCAGAGTGCCCCATCAGCCACAATGAAAACTTCTTTGGCCCGCGCCAGACCCAAGCCTATCGCTTGGGCTTGGACTCTGGCTCCGAGATCCAGGACATTGGTATCTGGAGGGACCCGACCACTTCTTTTTTGATTAGCATACCTCGTCCGCCCCGCAATCCATCCTGACAGCCGCCGTGCTTTTTCCTCGGTCATTTCACGTCCCTGAACAACTATCGGTCATTGCATGGTCTCTCGTTGCTCTCATCTAATTTTGTAGTTCAGCTTTTTGCAACTTTCGGAGATGCGCCCCCTAGCGACCCAAGCTGCAACTCTTCGACCGGTGATTTGTTCCGTGAGATGCTTACGCTCTGTGAGGCAACGCCGCTCAACTCTCCTCCCCGCTCTCACGGAGCTTCAAAACCCCGGCGGGGGAATTGCGAAACCCGGATAGCGGTGGCTCGGGATGGATGCCGTTGGCAAGTGCCAAAAACTTAAACTGCGTGCCCATCATCTCCGGGTGCATCAGCGTCAGGAAGCCGGATCGCTCGCGGATGGAGAGCGGCGACGGATTGCCGGTGCGCTCGAGCATGGACTCGAGAATGCCCGTGAGAAAGTGGCACTGATCTGCATACCCGATCGACGTCCATCCGTGTGCTTGGGCTGCGGCCGAAAGAGCAGAGAAATTCACGTGCGCGGTGATATCTTTCTCTCCGGGCGAATCCAGCGGGTCATCGTCTCTGCAATTGCTGCGATAGCACGACAGCGTGCCCTCTGATCGCCACGGTGCAAAAAAATCTCTCTGCGGGAACCCGTAATCTGCGACCAAAATGACACCCCGTTTCAAACATGTGCAGACTTCCTGAATCCAAATTTCAACTGCCGGACGGAACTCCGCGATATATCCCTCGGGCATTTGAGGCAGGTTGGGACTCAATTCGGTAGGTAGATCGACATAGTGCAAGTGGTCTGCATCGCCCGTCACATGCCGCTCCATCCAGAAATCCCCTTTCCGGACGAGAAGACGCACCGGGAGCGCGTCGGCGTATTCATTGGAAAAATGCATTCCTTCCACGGTCCCGAGCGCGGGCAGGGTTT
This sequence comes from Terrimicrobiaceae bacterium, assembly GCA_041689405.1. Lineage (GTDB taxonomy): Bacteria > Verrucomicrobiota > Verrucomicrobiia > Chthoniobacterales > JAATET01 > JBDNGG01. The sequence continues at coordinate 7,216 of JBDNGG010000314.1, forward strand.
CCGCCCAGATTACCTTTTTCGCATGCACGGACAGGCGCTCACGCTGGAGGTTTGTGAGATGAACAAAAGGCTCGACCAACGCGTAGGTAATAGTCGCGTATAAGTCTGGGAAGTCCGACTGCAAGCTGTTCAAAATGTCCAGCGCAAGCGTGCCATCATTGCCTCCTTGCTCCACAATCACAAAGTCCTCCCGACTTCCGAGGGATGCGTGAACTTCAGCGATCTGTGCCGCGATGAAGCGGCCGTAAACCGGTCCGACACTCACACTCGTAAAAAAGTCTCCCGTTTTGCCGATGCGTGCGCGGTGGGTGCTGTAGTAGCCACCCTCTGGATCAAACAGCGCGGCCTCCATGAACCGATCAAACCGCATGGGCCCAAACGTCCGGATCGAAGCGGTGAGCTTCCGGGTCAACGCAATTGCCATCGGGTCACCGCGCAATCAATCCGTCGTGATCTCGCGAACGAAGACATTAATCTGTCCGTCAGCAGTCTTTTTCACATCGGTAATAAGGAACGGTCGATCTCCGCTACGCGAGACATTTGCGCCTTCGCCGGGAGCGCGGGCGCCAGCCGGAAATTCCACGATGACGCGGGTGTTAGAGGCACCGCCGATACCGAGCGGCGCTCCGCCGTGTGAGCGGAGGACTGCCCGGTTGGGGCCTGAGGCAGTGACTACGAAGTTACCTTGGAGATACAGGCGTTCTCCGCTCGAGGCCTGATCTGCCATTTGCTGGGTTTCGCGCACGCTAAGCAGGCGGCCTCGGGGCATCTGACCCGGTTTATACGTCTGCCAACGTCCTCCCGCGGTGCTTGCGACCGCTGCTGCGGGCGTCGGAGTCGCTTCCTGAAACGGCTTCAATTCAACCTCCGGTGCAGGGGACGGTGTAGGGGCCGGTGTTGGCAAGGGAGTGGCTGTCGGCGAAGGCTCAGGCGGGATCACTTCCGTCGGCGATGGAGGCAGAGACGCCTGCTCATTAATTGCGATGGCAGCCTCAACCCGGGGTTCTGTTTCATCTGGCGGGACAACGACAGCTGCTGGTTGTGGAATCACTGCGCTTGCTAATTCCATGCCCGCGGGCGGTACCGAGCCCTGCACAGCACCGACGGGAACTGCAGCCTGCACGCGGATGAGTTCATTCGCTGGCGGTGGCGCTTCGCTTGGCTGTCCTGGCAGCGCAGCAGCGGCGAGCGGATCACTTGGTGCGAGTCCCGTGCGGCGACGATACATTGCATAGCGTTGATCGGCTTCTTTGATCCGCTCTCCAGATACGATGGGCATACCCGCCGCGACGTTCAACTGGGTGGGTGGTTCGAGTGCGAATCCTCCCGGTCCAGACGCTGCCGCGTAGCTTGGATAGTGCAGCGGGATCGCAGTGAATACCAGGCGTCCATCATCCAGACGGCGCACATTTACCACGGCCGACAGGTCGTAGGTGCGTTTGATCGGGATATCTAAGCCCGTCAGCAAGCTGCGGTGAAGCATGGGGACCATGCGCGGCTCGGCAGTAAAAATATACTCGAGCAAAACTTTCGGGTTCTCTGTATCCACGGCGATGGCGGCCACTCCCGAAGGGAAGAAATTTTCTCCGGTGAGTTCGAAGGAATCGAGGATGTTAAATCTGCCGGTGATATATGGTATCGATTTTGATGTGTTCTTGTAGTTCCACAAAAAGTCCCGCAGCAGTGCCGCGCTTTCCCGCTTAAGTTCTGGGTCGCGCATGGCGTCGAATCTCTCGAATAGCTTATTCCCTGTCAGAAATTCCCCGTGGGGAGCAGCCGTATCCACGAACCTTCGGGGTTGCTCGATTTTATCCAGCTTCTTGAGAATCGCATAGCTTGTGGGTTCCTCAGGATGCCCAAAGACATAGTAGGTTCCCAGCCAGCACAGCGCGACAAGCGCAATGAGCAGAATGAGAAAAATGCTCCACCCGACCGCAGAGGCGAACGAATCTTTTTTCGTCTTCCCCTCTTCGCGGCGAAAAGAGCGGCTGTCTCCGCGATTGCGGATATTCATCGGGCGTTCAGGCATAAAAAATCAATGCGTTGTGGGCTGGTCCTGTGGCTCAAAGGACGTCCCGCATCCGCAACTGCGCGTGGCGCGCGGATTCACGATCTTGAATCCGCTGCCAGTGAGCTCGTCCACATAGTCCAACGTGCTTTCATCCAAAAAGGTGAGGCTCTCGGCGTCGACCACAACACACGCTCCCGGATCGCCAAAAACATCGTCTGCTTCGCCACGGGTGCCGAGCTCCATCTGGTATTGCATTCCGGCACAGCCACCCCGCTCGACGGCCAGTCGCAGACCCTGATTTGGACCGGCTTCTTTTTCTTTCAGCAGGCTTCTCAGTTGAAGCGCTGCAGTTTGGGTTATATAGATCATGATTATCTTGTATTTCCGACAGGCGATGAAGTCAAATGAAGGCACACAGTTTCCGACAATGAATCCCGAACCCACCACCACATCCCCATGGGAGTAATCCGGAGGTTACCGGATGAGGTTGCCAGTCAGGTGGCTGCGGGCGAAGTGGTCGAACGGCCCGCCTCCATCGTCAAGGAACTCGTGGAAAATAGCCTGGACGCAGATGCCACACGGGTCGATGTGGAATACCATCGCGGAGGCAGTGCGTTCCTGGCTGTCACAGATGACGGCCGGGGCATGGACCGGGACGATGCGGTGCTCTGCCTGGAGCGTCATGCGACCAGCAAAATCCGTTCCGGCCTCGACCTTGCGACAGTGCGGACTTTTGGCTTCCGCGGGGAGGCGTTGCCCAGCATTGCGAGCGTGTCGCGGTTTCGGTTGTGTACTCGGGAGCACGTCGCAGAGGCAGGAACCGAGGTCTTGGTGACGGGAGGGAAAATCGAGTCGGTGAAGGATTCCGGCGAAGCATCTGGCACCCGCATTGAGGTGAGATCGCTATTTTACAACCTCCCGGCGCGCAAAAAATTCCTGCGTGGCGAGCGTACTGAGGCAGCCCACATCGATCATCAATTCCAAACCCTCGCGATGATTCACCCCGAGCGTCGGTTTGGCCTGCAACGGGATGGTCGACAAGTGCATCTCCTGGCGCCGGCAATGTGTCTGCTCGATCGCGTTCGCGACCTCCTCGGGCTGGAGTTTGCAGCAGGATTATTTGTTCTTGAGGAGGTGGAAATCCACGGCGTCCGGCTGCGTGGCCTGCTCGGACGGCCAGGAAGCGCACGGGGCGACCGATCCGGGCAGTCGCTCTTCATTAACGGACGGGCGGTGGTGAGCCCGGTGATTTCTCAGCCCCTCAAGGACGCATACGGGAGCGGCTTGCCACGGGGGATGCACCCGTCGGGCATCCTGTTCATTGACGTGGATCCTGCACTTGTGGATTGTAATGTGCATCCCGCCAAGCGTGAGGTGCGCTTTCAGGATGCGATCACGGTGCGCGAGGCCGTCCACGAGGCGGTGCGTGTGGCGCTGGCACAATTTCGATCGAGACTGCTGGTAAAACCGACCGCATCTTCCATTCCTGTTGCGCGGGATGAAAGGGAGCGAGCGGTGGAGCCAAGACCTGTTTCCCTGCTGTCGGGTCAGACTGCTCCCAAGCTCCCGTTGGCCACTGTGACCCCGGCAGTGACCCCGCCACCAAAGCCGGAGCCTGCAGCTTTACCTCCTTATGCGTTTGTCCAGCTGGCGCCAGTGTCCCTTCACGCTCCGGAAGATCTCCCCGGAACGACGCTGACGAAGCCCGATGCTTTCCGGTTTATTGGCAACCTCGGCGATCGTTACGTGATCCTTGAGGAGCGCGACTCAGGGCTTGTCCTGCTGGATAATCGGGCTGCGCGCGAGCGTATCGTTTTTGAACAGATGCTGGATCAAATGGCATCCCGGAAGGCGGAATCGCAACGCCTGCTCCTCCCGGCCGTGGTCGAATTAGCTCCCAGAGATTTTCAATGGATGGTTGATCATGCCGAATTACTCGGCCACGCGGGCGTGCTCGTTGAGCCGTTTGGATCCGGATCGGTGAAGGTGGACGGCGTGCCGCCCATCCTCGCGGATGTCGCAGTGCCAGAGCTATTACTCCGGATCGCGGACGACTGCCGCATGGGTGGAAAAAGTGCGCGTTCGCGGGCGGCGGAGGAATCGGTGGCCCGGGCGCTGGCACGATCTGCATCGCTGCCAGATCCGCCGCGGGATGCTTCCGGGGTTCAACGTGTTCTTGAGTCTCTGCTGAAATGCGACCTGCCCTACGCATGTCCTAACGGGCGCCCAACGATGATCCATTTCTCATTTTCTGAGCTGGATCGAAAATTTAGTGGTCACCGATGATTCGAGGTATTGCGTTACCGCACTTCGTGTGAGATAACCCCTGTTATGCCTGAGCGACTTCGTATTGAACCGGCCACTCTGGACGACCTGCCGGATCTCGTCGAGTTGCTCTACGACCTGTTCTCGATGGAAGCCGACTTTGTGCCAGATCGCGACCGGCAGTCGCGTGGAATCAAGCTGATCCTCGAACAGCCCAATCGCGGGCGGATTTTTGTTTTGCGCAACGACCATTCCATCATCGGAATGATCAACCTCCTTATTACGATCAGCACCGCCGAAGGTGGATTCGTGTTGCTTTTAGAGGATCTCGTTGTGCATCGAGACCACCGCGGTCAAGGGTATGGTACGAAACTGCTTAATTACGCGACCGAATTTGCAAGGATCAAAGGGTTCTCGCGAATCACGTTGCTCACGGATCGGCCCAACGATAGGGCAAAAAAATTCTACCTCGCTCATGGTTTTATGGATAGCGACATGATCCCACTGCGTTATATTGTGCAATGAGTATTCAAAACGGTTACGAAGATTTGGGCTTTGCCAAAGTAGACCATGCCCGCGCCGCGAGATCCGGACGGGCTGAGGTAATTTACTGTCCGGGCAAAACCCCGGACGAAGTCGCGGCAATTTCCGCAAGTATCGTCGCAAACAATGGTGTCTTGCTCGCCACGCGTGCGACCGGTGAGCAGTTCGCCGCAGTATATAACCAGCTCCCGAATGCGGTCTGGCATGAACGGGCGGGTTGCATCACACACGGCCAATCGCCCGCGATGTCGCTTGCATGGCCCGTCGCGGTTCTCACCGCAGGCACTGCGGATTTGGCAGTGGCTGACGAGGCTGCGGTAACTCTGGAGTGTTTTGGCTACGAGGTCCGGCGGTTCACGGATTGTGGCGTTGCCGGAATCCATCGACTTTTTGATCAGCTGGAGGCCTTGCGCGCTTGCGGGGTGGTCATCGTTGTTGCCGGAATGGAAGGCGCCCTGCCAAGCGTCGTCGCGGGACTAATCGATCACCCGGTGATTGCCGTGCCAACAAGCGTGGGCTACGGAGCGAATTTCGGCGGGATATCCGCGCTGCTCGGGATGCTGACGAGTTGTGCCAGCAAAGTCACAGTGGTCAACATCGATAATGGATTTGGAGCGGCAAGCGCGGCGGACGCCATCCTGCGGCTTGCTTGCGCCCAGCGCCCAGGCGTTTGATTTTACGGTCCGCGCGGGACGCGCGCGGTGTAAATGCTGGCTATCCCGAATGAAAGCATCGTCTGCCTCGCATCCTCAAACCCGCAGGATCGCAAGAGATCCAGCATCGCCTCATGCCTCGGGAATGCTTCTATGGACTCTCCGAGGTATTCATACGCCCCCGGATTTCCTGTAAGCCATCCAGCCACCCGCGGAAGAATATGATGCAAATACCAGCGATAAAACGGTAAGATGACCTGCAAGCGCGGCATCGAAAAGTCGATTATCATCGCGGTGCCGCCGAGTTGCAGCACCCTTGCAATCTCCCGGAGCGCACCCTCACGGGATGCCATGTTCCGCAGGCCAAATGCCACCGTCACTGCATCAAAGATCCCATCGGAAAATGGAAGACAGGTGCCGTCCGCGACAACGAGCGGAGCCATGCCTTTGGACTGTGCTTCCCGCAACATAGGTTCGCAAAAGTCTGCGCCAATCACCGTCGCCTCCGGACAATGGACCCGCAGAGTTAGCGCGAGGTCGCCGCTGCCCGTCGCAAGATCTAAGATCCGGCGCGGCTTCCCGAGCGCGATCATGCGTGCCGCCTTCCGGCGCCAGAGGTAATCCATGCCGAGGCTCAGACCGTGATTCGCCAGGTCATAGCGTCCGGCAATGGACGCAAACATGCGTCGGATGAACTCGGGGTTCTGGTGCTGCTCGGCGGAAGTGCCTTCCATGAAAATAATGTCTTTGCGACCTCCTCGAAGGAGGAAATGGTGCTCATGAGAGGACTCGAACCTCCACGGGTTGCCCCATACGGTCCTGAACCGTACGCGTCTGCCATTCCGCCACATGAGCACTGTGAGCCCGAGATGTAACCTGACTTCCTCCACCTTGTAAATGAAGGAAATCACAATTTGCGCTCGCAATTATAGCGGCTGCATGCCAATTTATATTTCAATCTACGCATGAAAAGCACCATCACTTCTGCTCGGGCAATCCTTGTTGCCGGTTCCCTCGTCCTCCCTCTTTCCATTTTTGCAGCCGATCCGGCCGCTCCCGCAGCCCCGCCGGCCTCGGCGGCTGAGAGCCAGCCGATCGAACTAAAAGATCCCGTGGCTGTCGTAAATGGCGAGGAAATCTCGAAAGCTGATTTGGAAAAGGCATTCGCCGAAGCCGTCGGCGCAGCGGGTGTGGAGGCAGGCATGCTCTCCGCCGAGCAACGCATTGCGGGCTACCGTCAGCTCGTTGATGACATGATCACCGATAAACTGGTGGCGAAAAAGGCCGAGAGTATTGAAGTCACGGACGATGACGTCAAAGTGGAATTGGACAAGATCAAGTCCCAGTTTCCTTCACCTGAAGTTTTCGAAGAGCAGCTCAAGCAATCCGGTCAGACTCCAGACCAACTCGGCGAGATGGTCAAAGCCGGCATGAAACAGCGCCAGTGGATCGAATCGCAGATCGCAGGCAAAGATGCAGTCGTCGAGGCTGATGCAAAGAAATTTTATGACGAAAATACCGAAGAATTTTCGCAGCCCGAGCAGGTTCAGGCGAGTCACATCCTATTCCTCGTGCCCGAGGATGCGACGCCTGAAGTCGTAAAGGAAAAAGAAGATGCAGCCAAAGCGGCGCTGGAACGCGCTAACAAAGGCGAGGATTTTGCAGCTCTCGCTAAAGAGCTTTCGGAAGAACCAGGTGCTGACCAATCCGGCGGCGACCTCGGATTATTCACCAAAGACCGCATGGTTCCTGAGTTTGCTGATGCAGCATTTTCCCAGGAGAAAGACGCAATCGGAGGTCCTGTAAAAACCGACTTTGGATTTCACATCATCAAAGTCACCGACAAAAAGCCCGCCGGCACCATGTCGTTTGACGAAGTGAAAGAGCAATTGATGTCATTTCTCCAGAATAACAAGCGCCAAGAAGCCGTCCGCAGCATCGTCGAAGGACTGCGGTCAGATTCGAAGATCGAAGTCAATCTCCCCCAGCCTGCGCCTTCCGTAGAAGAACCAGCGCCAGCGGCAAATTGATTTTTTTCCGCACGCATGGCATGTAGAAAACCTTTGGTCGGAGTAATCGGCCTCGGGATCATCGGATCCCAAGTCGCCGGAAACCTCCGTGCCGCAGGGTTTGATGTGTGGGTCTGGAACCGCTCGCCACGGCAGGAACCGAACTTTGTCGGCTCCGCCATGGAAGTTGCTGAGACAGCAGACACAATACAGATTTTTGTCAGCGACGGTCCCGCGCTCATCGCTACCGTCGAAGCGATGGCTCCGGTTCTTGCCTCGCGCCATGTGGTTTTAAATCATGCGACGGTGTCGCCTGCCGAGGTCAACACGGCATCCGAAATTGTAAACAAATGCGGTGCGGGATTCCTCAACGCGCCGTTTACAGGCAGTCGTCTGGCTGCGGGTGCGGGAGACTTGGTATATTACGTCGGAGGAGATACGGCGCTGCTGGCCCGGGTGCAGCCGATCCTGCAAGCCTCGAGTCGCGAAATTCTCCACGTCGGCGAAATCGGGCAAGCGAGCCTCGTAAAGATTGCAACCAATCTCGTGAGCGCTGCGACCGTGCAAGCCCTCGCAGAGGCCATGGCCCTTCTGGACCGTGCCGGTGTTCCCTTGGATACTTTCGTTAAGGCCACAGAGCTCAACGCCATGTCATCTGCCGTTTCCAAAGCGAAATTGCCAATCATGGTGACGGGCGAATTTGAACCGCATTTTGCCCTCAAACACATGCTCAAGGACGTGGAACTTGGACTTGCCGAGGCAAAGACATTTGGAGTTCTGCTCCCGGCTTGTGGAGCGGTCGCTGCGTCGATGCAGGACGCAGCCAAGGCCGGATGGTCCGACATGGACTTTTCCGTGGTTGCCAAGCACTACCCCTATCCGGGCAAAGTAACCCAATTGGAAAATGCCACCAGATCCACCGAAGGCAGCGGGCCAGCAATCCCTGAACCCCGGAAATCCATCTTTCCACTTTTCGGGAAGCGCTCCTGATTTTTCTGCTCGCTCAATCAATGACTGCGATCCCCACCACATTGGAAAACTGGCAACAAGGCCGTGCCACCGGGATGTTCTTTCCGCTGGGAGCAGTCGTGCGATTTGCGCTCAGCGGCAATGATCGAGTCCGATATCTCAACGGCCAATGCTCGAATGATGTGCGTAAGCTCTCACCCGGATCGGATGCCATCCAAGCCTGCATCTTATCCGCCCGTGGCAAGCTGGACGCCGTCGTCTGGATCTGGGCGGAACCCGATCGCCTCGTCGTGGAATGCGACGCAGTAGTCGCTGATGCCCTCGCCATCCGGTTGGAAAAGTACCTCGTTGCGGACGATGTCACGATTGAGCAATTGCCTGACACCGGGAGCGAGTGGCACGTCATTGCAGGCGCTGATCAGCAACTCGACCGTATTGCAGAAACCCCCCTCCGCAGGATCGCGCGCATGGGCTCACCTGGCGTGGACGTCCCCCGGGTTCCGCCCGGGCTGATCGAGGCAAACGATGTGATGCTCACACAACTCCGCATTGAAAACCTCGTTCCTGCCTGGGGCAACGAACTGCACCCGGACACGTTGCCCGCAGAGGCCGGCTTGGATAAGACCGCAGTCGATTTTCATAAAGGCTGTTACCTCGGACAGGAAGTCGTGTCCCGGATCGAAAGCGTCGGTCGCGCGAACCGCATCCTCCGCGCATTTGAAGTCAGCGCCGGGCCAACACCCGTCGCAGGCGACGTTTTCCCTCATCCCGCCCAACCCGGGAAGCCGGGAGCGGAAATCACATCGGTCGCCCCGCACTTTGGATTGTCGAAGACGGTCGGTCTCTGCTACATACGCCGGGGAGTGACTGCCGGTGAGACCCTGATTTCCGCAGGCAGTTCCACGCGCATCACTATCTTACACCCATCCGTATGATTCCTATTTTCCGATTTTTTATATGCCTCCTCGCGGTGGCCACCCTGCTGCCTGCCTCCGCTGCGCCCGTTGGCCCGGACGTAGCAGTCATGACGATCCGCACTGGAAAAGAAAAACTACGGCAGCGTGTGGTAATCGGGCTCTACGATACGACGACGCCGCTCACGGTCGCAAATTTCAAAGAACTCGCTACGGATCGATTTTTCCGTGGTATGCGGTTTCACCGGGTTTTCCCGGATCTCCTCGTGCAAACCGGAGATCCCAACAGCCGCCGCGGGGAAAGTGACAAGTCCGGCACCGGAGGCCCAGGATACACGGTGCCAGCAGAAATTATGCACCCCCACGTGCGAGGAGGCGTAGTCATGTCGCGACTCGCGGACACAATCAACCCGACCCGCGCATCCAGCGGCAGCCAGTTTTACGTCTGCCTTGCGCCCATGCCGCAACTCGACGGGAAGTATACGGTGTTCGGAGAAGTGCTCGAAGGAATCGAGGTTTTAGACGCCATCAGTAAAAAGCAGACCGATAGCAACGATTTTCCTTTGGAAAAGATCGTGATTGAGTCTATAACAATCCTCCCTCGCGAGTCCCTGACCGCGATCGAAGCTCCCATACCGGGGTTGTAGAGAAAACGGGTAGGTACCGAAGTGGCCAAACGGGGCGGACTGTAAATCCGCTGTCTTAGACTTCACAGGTTCGAATCCTGTCCTGCCCATTCCCTTTTAAAAAGCGGGGTCTTCCCGCTTTTTTGGCATCTCATCGGCCCTCTTGATGGAGGAGCGTGGCCAGATCGGGGTGCGAGTCCGGAGACGATCAAGCTTTTCTGTTGCCCGGCCTGCGCTCGCAAGGGA
>JBDNGG010000315.1:0-3292 GCA_041689405.1 Terrimicrobiaceae bacterium
CGGCACGCTGCGGCTCGGCCAAGGGTCCAAGCCAAGGCTCCGGAGAAGTTCGCGGCGTCTGGAAGGTAGTTCGCTTTTCCATCGCTCCAGGCTGTCAATATCGGCCAGTGCTCGTTGCGCAAGTTGATCCGCTTGGGAGGAGAGAGATTTCCAGATGGTTTGACTCATAAATGGGCGAAGTGATCGATGGGGAAGGAATCTTCTCTAACCTGGTAACAGCGGGGTCATCAGTAATCGACCGGGATGTAACGCTGATAAATCCGGACAGATTCTCTGACGGGTTGAGGGATGGAAGGGCCGACAAGGTAATCCTGCCACTGCGAAAGGAGATCTTCGCCATCTGCTGCGTCGGGCAATTTGGTCGTGAGGTTTGCGAATTCCGCATCGGACATCCTCTCCCGGGCTCGATTGTCAATCGCTGCGACTGCGACGATGATGGCGGTATAAACGTCTTTCGGTTCGGCGCGAGGCGACGAGGCAAAATTAATTACGTTTCCCAGGCTCTTTGAACCATTGCCGCTTGTGTCTCGAACGATTCTGCCGTCCGCGGTGAGAAAGGCAATTTCCAGACGGAAGACATTTTGATTGAGCGATTCGAAATTGGAGTCGTCGATCTCAAGATATTCTCCAGGTACTGCCGACAGGTCGGAGGCCGTGAAAGGGAGTGCCGTTGCGTCGTTGCTGTCCCACGAGGTGGCCTCGGCGCCGCGCTGGAGAACATGATCGTCCACTCGAAACCCGACCTTGCTGATTCCTCTGCCCGGCGTGTAGGCGTCGGCATGCGCAAAGAATGCAATGCTGTCGTTACCGGAGGATTTTTCAATGCGCCACGGCAAATCGCTTCGCACGATGGCACGCGACACGTCGGCGGAGATCTGGGAGAGTACCTGCCGGGCGTCGGAATCCACCTCAATTCGCCGCTGCGAGTGGTTCGTGACCCGCATGGTGCTGTCCGACATCTGCACCAAGAGCGTGGCAATGAGCATGAATACAGCTAATGCGACCAGCACCTCGATCAGCGTGAATCCTCCGGCCCGAATACGCGGATATCGACGAGCAGGAATCATCTTAATTGCGAGGCTCCTTGAGCACGATGATTGTTTCCACTGATCGCGAGGAATTGTTCGCGGGTGAGAATACCCGAATCGTCGCCATTCTGGGCAGGTTGGTCCCTTGGAGCCCAATCACCGCCAAATATTCGGCTTCGCCGGATGACGCGGATGGGAGTTCCAGCCCTTCGCCGTCATAGTAGAGCTCGATCGGCGTGGTTCCAGAGGGAAGGTTCTTTCCGGCTTGGAGTCGGGATGCGATGCTGCCCATGATATTGACGGCGGTAGCCTCTTCGGCGCTTTCGCGGACCAGGTTCAATCCGCTTGGCAGCAGGCCGAAAATAGCGATCAGGCCGAATGCGACGATACCGAGAGCCAAGGTCACTTCGACGAGCGAAAATCCTGAATGGGAGGTGACGCAACCGGGAATGCGCTTCCGCGCCTGCGGAAGTTGCAGGAGGCGCATGAGTTGAACCAATGAGGAGATCGTATTCATCGGCCAATATCGAAACGTTGTTGCCGTTCTTGCAGTGCTTCCGCCCGCCTCTGGATCGCGTTCTTTAACTCGGGTGGCAAGGTGAAGGGGACAAAGGGCGCGACTTGCTTGTAGATCCTGATCTCGTTCGTGGTGGACTGAGCGACGGGAAATCGGGTTTCCCGGTCGATGTAGGCTGTGGCAATAGGGATTGCCTCGGTGCCCGCAGGGAGTTCGCTGCGAGAAAGACCGCTCACGAAATTTTCCGGTATCTCACCGTCAGTTGCCTGCCGGTTGTATTGTCGATATACATCGCACAGGCGTCCCTCGTAGCTTACGGATTCCTCGTAGTATTTATCTGAGACCCACGCCAACTCCTCCCAGCGCATGGCTCCGGCTGAGTCGTCGAAGACCGGTTCGCCAGTTGCTCGGTCCAAATAGATCGTGAAGCTGTCGGTGCTGTAGCGCGTCATCTCCGATTCATCCGCGTAACGGATGATCTCCCGTCGAACGCCCGAGGCATAAGCGACTTCGATTTTGACAATGACGGTGCCGGCAAACTTTTTTACAAGTGCGGCGAGGATATCGTTTGGATCCGAGTCGGCGCTCTGCGGTGCCTCGGCCCGAGAGGGCCTAATGGTTATCGTCCACATAGTGCGATTGGGGATAACATTCGTGAACGGCTTGGGCGAAATATCCACCGAAGCCGGAGTGTCTGCCTGCTGCGCCACTGCCGGAGTGGCAAACGCTGCAAACAATACAACAAAACAGAACATACTAGTTTTCATTAACCGACTCCTTTCGCATTTCCAGGATTTCTCCCGTCATTCGATCAATCGCGACGTGGATCCAGACTCGCGATTCTCCCTGCACGAGAAAATCCTCGCCGTTTTTGGAGTTGGGCGTGAATTTACCGGTTTGCGTGACGAGATCGATCATGAAATTCCACGTTCGAGTGGTGCCGATTTCGGCGAGGGCGCGGATGGCCGATTCGCGAATGGTTTTCAACGAATCTCCAGCAAGGGGCGCCGCGGCACCGGTTTTGCTAAATACCCGGCTGACAAGATCGCCGCGGCTCAGAAATGGGGTGGATTGGCTCTCCGCCACGATGGCCGTGGCGATGGTCCTTGCTTGGTTGGCCGACAATGTCTCTTCGTTAAGCGCTGGATTGATTCCCCCAAGCTGCCGGGAACCTCCCTGCAGCGCTGCGGCGAGCGAATCGACCTGTCGGGTGTTGATATTAATTCGGCCAGCTACCAGCGGAGGGTCATTATCAACTTCCGAAAGGCTGAATGCATCCAACAGGCCGAGGTCACCAGAGAATTTGGTGGCGAAATCAATCGTCTTCCATGGGATATCGCGGAAGACGTAGCCAAGATCTCCGACACTGCGAAAGGGGCGGTTGAGAATCAGCGGTCTGGGAGCCTGCTCATTCGGCACGGTCGGATGGCCCCCCAGATAGCCATCCCCGGGCCTGATGACTCCATCGGGGTCCGAGTACCGAACGGGGTGGTCCGCGTTCAGGACGATCGGGTTGTTGGAAACGAGACCGTAGAGGCCGATCTGAACGCGGTCTTTTTGCGTTGGAATGTCGAACGCAGGAATGACCTCGAAATTTTGCGCGCGGGCAAAGGGTGTGTTGCGCCCTACCGAATGTATCCCTCCCGGAAAGGACCAATTCAAAGTGTGATTGGCGGTCCCTCCTCGGTCATCAACGAGAAGCGCGTTGGGAAGCGGATCCTTTGTGCTGCGAATCGAGCGTCCTAGA
>JBDNGG010000316.1:0-22496 GCA_041689405.1 Terrimicrobiaceae bacterium
GGAAAATCGAGCGTTCCGGGATTTTCGAGGCCATCGACCGGCATGTGATGATATTCATCCACAAGGAGGAAAACCTCGACGATGTGGAGCGGCTCCATCCAGCGAAACATTACGTCATGATCGATGACAAACTCCGAATCCTCACCGCAATGAAGGACGTGTGGAAAGACAAGCTGACCACGGTATTCGTCAAGCAGGGGCACTATGCGCACGACCCCGACGTGGAGGCCGCGTATCCGCCTGCCGACATAAAGATCGAGTGCATCGGTGATCTTGTCGACGTGGACTTTTCAAGCTTTGCCGGAAAGGCATAGGCGAGGGATACCGGTATGGAAGGTCTGAGTTCACTGGTCCTTGGCCTCGGGCTGTTTTTCCTTGGAATTCAGCTCGTCGGCGAAAACCTCCGGCGGCTCTCAGGGCGTAGTTTTAGGAAGGTAATGCAGCGCGTTGCCGAACGGCCCATGGTCGCAGCCGTCACTGGCGTGGGATTTGGCGCGGCAATGCAGAGCGCCACAGCAGTCACGTTCGTGCTGGCGGGGATGCAGAAGTCCGGCCTTGTCAGCGCTACGGGAGCGGCACCCGTCATCCTGTGGTGCAATGTTGGGCTCACAGCGCTGGTTTTCCTCGCCGCCCTCAACATCCATCCCTTGGTCGCATACTTCACCGGTGCAACCGGAATCCTCGCTGCCATGATCCGTCAGTCGCTCTGGCGCAGCGTCGCGGGTGGATTGCTTGGAATCGGATTGATAATGTTCGGCTTACAATCGATGAGTGCGGGTGCCGAGCCACTGAAAAACCAGGAATGGTTTCAGGCGATGCTGACGGGCGCGGTAAGTTCTCCCGTGATCGCGTTCGGAGTGGGAATTCTCGCGGCAGCACTCCTCCAGTCGAACACGGGTGCGGCAATGCTTGTGATCGCACTGGCCGCAGCGGGGGAATTTAAAATCGAGCAGGCGGCATTACTCATTTACGGGAGCAACTTGGGAGCCATCGGACTGCGTTTCATCCTCTCGATGAATCTGGACAGCGCATCACAGAGGTTGGTCCGCTTCGAAGATATTTTCTGCCTCTGGACGAGTGTCGTCATGGTCGTCCTAACCCTCATTGAGACCACTGGGCTTCCTGGGCCCCTGACGCTCGCCCGATGGATTGCGCCTGATTCATTGCAGTTTCAGTTGGCGGTGCTGTTCCTGCTTTCCAACTTGATTCCCGCGATCCTTGTAGCGCCATTCACCAGTAAGATCCTAGGCCTCCTGCAACGGTGGATTCCAGACCGCGAAGCGGAGGCTTTTACCAAGCCGATGTTTCTTTCTGACACGGCATGGAATGACCCAGGCACAGCCGCAGACCTTGCCTTGCACGAATCCGCGAGGCTCATTGGGTCGCTCACATTGAATCCCCTGGAGCGCCATGGAAACCCCTCTGACGAATCCACCGCGCCCGCTGACTTTGTTGCGCTCGCAAATGAAATCGAGCAATTCTTGGCACAAGTCGCTACCAGCAGCCGAATGAGTCAAGGAGAGGCCCATAGGATTCACCTGGTTCGATCGGAACTTGGAGTGATCCGATATCTCGAGGAAGCCGTCCGCGACTTCCGAGAATGTTTGTATGATGTCGAACACAGCAAATCCGGCAACACCCCGGTGCCAGCCGTTGTCGATAGTTTGAGCCAACTCCTCGACCTCGCCACAAAATGCACGGAGAGACCGACGGCTGCTGCGCTGGCAGAATTCCGTGAGGCAACGCGGAAGAACCATCCAGCGGCAGTCAAAGCCAAGGGGGAAACCAAGGCGCACGCAGCCGATTTGGATCAAAAATCCGCCACCCGGATATCCGCGCTTTGCGATGCCTATGATCTTGCAGTGTGGATGCTCCATCGTCTCTCCAAGACGCTCGAACGCACCCTCACAGGAGAATAATTCCCGCGCCAAATCCACGGGCCAACGCCCGAAAATTGTGCTACATTTTCTTAAATGCACTCTCTCTTCGATCCCTCGCTTTTGAAGTTCGACGCCTACATCAATGGCCAATGGCGGGAGGCTGACTCAGGCTTACGCACGGATGTCACCAATCCTTCCACGGGCGAGATCCTTGGCAGCGTGCCCATCATGGGCGCATCCGAGACCCAATCGGCCATCGCGGCGGCAGCCGCTGCAATGGCGGAATGGCAGAAAACCTCAGCCCTCGACCGCTCGAAAATTCTCCGCTGCTGGTATGACCTCGTGATCAGCAATGCCGACGACCTGGCAGTGATTCTCACCAGCGAACAGGGCAAACCGCTCGCTGAGGCGCGGGCTGAGATCATTTATGGAGCCGGCTATATTGAGTGGTTTGCGGAGGAGGCCAAGCGCATCTACGGCGATGTCATCCCCTCCCCGTCCGCTGACCGTCGCCTCATCGTCATTAAGCAACCCGTGGGCGTTTGCGCTGCCATCACCCCGTGGAATTTCCCCAATGCGATGATCACCCGCAAAGTCGCACCTGCGATTGCCGCCGGATGCGCTGTCATTTTGAAGCCCGCCACACAAACTCCACTGTCCGCCCTCGCCCTGGCAAAACTGGGCGAACGCGCCGGGCTGCCACCCGGGCTATTCAATGTGGTCACCGGCGATGCATCTGCGATCGGCGGAGCACTCACTGCAAGCCCCGTCGTGCGCAAGCTCTCGTTTACCGGATCAACCAGCGTCGGAAAGATGCTCATGGAGCAGTGTGCGAAAACGGTAAAAAAAGTGACCATGGAACTCGGCGGAAATGCGCCATTCATCGTTTTCGACGACGCCGATCTGGACGCCGCGGTTGCCGGGCTCATCGCAGCAAAATTTCGTAATTCCGGTCAGACCTGTGTCTGCGCCAACCGCGTCCTTGTTCAGAACGGCATATACGACACGTTTTCCGCTAAACTCTGCACTGCGGTTGCAGCGCTCGAAATCGGGGATGGATTTTCTGACGGAGTTCAGCAGGGGCCACTTATTGATGATGCCGCAATTTCAAAAGTTGCGGAACTCGTTAGTGACGCCCTGTCACACGGTGCGACGCTCCTGCACGGCGGACACAAACACACCCTCGGCGGCACGTTTTATGAGCCTACGGTGATCGGCGGCGCAACCGTAAAAATGAAACTCGCTCAAGAGGAAATTTTTGGTCCCGTGGCCCCGCTCTTCCGCTTCACCACGGAAAGCGAAGCCATTGCGCTGGCCAACGACACTGATGTTGGCCTCGCCAGCTATTGCTACACGCGCGACCTCGGCCGGGCCTGGCGCGTTGCGGAAGCCCTCGAATACGGGATCGCGGGCATCAACACCGGCCTGATCTCCAATCCCATGGCCCCATTTGGCGGAATCAAGGAATCCGGACTCGGCCGCGAGGGCTCTAAATACGGAATCGAAGACTACCTCACGATCAAATACATCTGCTTCGCAGGGCTTTGATTCTCAGAGCTGTCGCCGGTAAGAATCAAAGGATTACGTCCTCTTGATTTTGCTTCACACGAAGACACGAAGGATTGCGGGCAATTTACGATTCGTTTGCAGCCATCCGTCGAATGTGGTGGCACCGAACCAGCCGGCTATCAGGGTGCGAATAAAGCTACCCGGCTGATTTTGCATTGGGTGCGACCGCTTTGCCATCCCACCCAAAACACGGGACTGATTCGTCGATTTGCCCAGTGACCGCCGGACCTTTTCCCGGATTCTCACCAGCATTTCGCGCAGGGTTGCGGTTGAAGTGTCGGGACCGAGTGCCAACAGGTGCCAATGAAATGACTTTTTACGGAATTAAACGGCCATTTATGGCAAAAAATAGCGGCGAATGATTTGGGAGGCTTAACAGCCTGGAACCCTGTATTTAAGAGGGTTTCAGACTAAAAAGAGATGGCGACCCTAACGGGATTCGAACCCGTGTATCCGCCGTGAAAGGGCGGTGTCCTAACCGCTGGACGATAGGGTCGTAACGATTAATTAGTTTTCCAGATTCCAAGCTGACGGGCAAGTGGAATTTTTAGTGGGGAGTGATTTCTTCACTAAGATCGTCGTCGAAACCCTTGGAAAGCTAGTAAATCCAGGGGTTCGATGGCGATTTTCGCCATTACAAAATCAGGTGGCGTTGGGAATTGTCGATTCCACGGATGCGCTTTTATGCTGCTTCCCTTTTAATTTCAGCGTCAATGTTTCGACGACATAGAAGAGGACAGGAACGAGGAAGATCGCGATGAGCGTGGATGCCAGCATGCCTCCGATTACCGTGGTTCCAAGGATGCGACGCGATACGGCTCCTGATCCGGTCGCGATCCAAAGCGGCACACATCCGAGGATGAACGCAAATGCGGTCATTAAAATCGGGCGCAATCGCAATCGTGCTCCTGCCAATGCCGCGTCGAAAGGAGATTTGCCACTCTCAAGTTCCATTTTTGCAAATTCGACGATCAGAATCGCGTTTTTCGCCGACAATCCGATAAGCATTACGAGCCCGATCTGTGAATAGACATCGTTCTCGTAGAAATCCGACTGAAAGCGTCTGAGGAACAACGCGAGGAATGCTCCAAATACCGCGATGGGAGTGCCCAAGAGCACGCTGAATGGCAGGGACCAACTTTCGTATTGAGCGGCCATGATGAGAAAAACGAATAGCAGCGACAGCGCAAAAATAGCTACTGGCGAGACCCCCTCTGCGGCTTGTTTTTGTTGGAACGACATTCCGAAATATCCGTAGCCCATCTCGGGTGGCATCACCTCGGCAAAGACCTCTTCCATGGCAGTCATCGCCTGCCCGGTGCTGTACCCCTCGGCATTCGACGCATTGATCTGGCTGCTGCGATACATGTTGTATCTCATGGTGAACTCCGGCCCGGTGCGATTGTAAACGGTGACCAGTGCTGACAACGGCACGGGGTCTCCATCGCGGTTTCGCACGTAGAACAGCCCCAGGTTATCCATGGTCGTTCGGAACTCGCCATCCGCGGCCAGATAGACCTGCCATTGCAATCCGAAGCGATTAAAAAAGTTGATCATCGTGCCGCCGAGGAATGCCCGGAGGGTGGTATAGACTTCGTCAATGTCCACCTTTTGCAGTGTGACCTGCTCTACATTGACGGACACTCCCAGTTGCGGAACCGCCGCGAGCATGGTCGTGGACGAACGGTCGATCTCCGGGCGTTTTGCGACCGCCGCGAGGAAGGTATCGGTTTGCTGCGCCAGGTAATCCACGGTGCTGCCGGAGCGGTCCTGCAGAATAAATGTCACGCCTCCCGCAGTGCCGATGCCCGGAATCGCGGGTGGCGGAAACACAAACGATACGGCCGATGGAATTGCAGAAAGTTGCCCGTTCAAGCGCCGCAAAATCGCGCCGTATCCAGTCTCACGCGTCTTCCGCTCGTCCCATGGGTCCAGCGTGATGAAGAAAAACGCGCCATAAGTCATCTGGACCTGGCTCAGCATATTAAATCCAATGACGGTGGTCACGGACTGAACGCCGGGTGAAGCCATGATGACTTTTTCCATTTGTGCGGCAACGTCGCTAGTGCGTTCCAGCGATGCGGCATTGGGCAACTGCGCTACCGCATAGGCATACCCCTGATCTTCTTCCGGGATGAATCCTTCCGGTAGTTTTGATCCCATGAAGACGCCAAGGACCCCGACTAGAACGAGGAAGAGAAGCGAAAACGCAGATTTCCGGATCAAGCGTCCACAGGTCGTTACGTAACCATCAGTCGCACGACCAAACATGCGGTTAAACCATTTAAAAAAGGCACCGAGCGGACCTTTGGATTCTTTTTTCGGGCGAAGGAGAAGCGCTGCCAGCGCGGGGCTTAACGTGAGTGCATTGAAGGCGGACAGAATAACAGATACCGCAATCGTAATAGCAAATTGCTGATAGAGCTGCCCTGTGATGCCAGGAATAAATACGGTGGGAATGAAAACGGCTGACAGCACGAGGGCGATTGCGATGACGGGGCCCGAGACCTCCTGCATCGCCTTGAGCGCTGCATCGCGCGGGCTGAGCCCTTTTTCGATGTGGTGTTCGACAGCTTCCACCACAACGATCGCGTCATCGACCACCAGTCCAATTGCCAGCACGAGTCCGAAGAGTGACAGCGTGTTGATCGAAAACCCGAACATCGGGAACAATGCAAACGTGCCAATCAGCGACACCGGCACAGCAAGCAGCGGAATCAATGTCGCTCGCCAGCCTTGCAGGAAAATGAATACGACGATGATGACAAGCAGCAGTGCCTCAAACAACGTCTGGACAATTTCCTTCATGCCCTCGGTGACTGCGAGGGTGGTATCCAACGCGACGTCATACTGAAGATCCGAAGGGAATCTTTCAGACTGCTTTGCCATCACGTCATTGGACGCCTTTACGGCATCGAGCGCATTGGTCCCGGCTTCCTGATAGAGTGCAATGACGGCGGCTGGCTTTCCATTAAAGCGCCCCTTCACGGCGTAGGACTGTTCGCCCAGCTCGATCCGGGCGACATCACGGAGGTAAACGACTGCGCCATTGTCTCCCGCACGGATCACGATGGCCCCGAACTCCTCCTCGGTCACCAATCGGCCCTGTGCAATGACGGAATACGTAAATTCCTGGCCTTCGGGAACGGGCGTGCCACCGATCTGTCCGGACGGGTTGACGGTGTTCTGCGCTCTTACCGCATCGACGATTTCCTGGACGGTGACATTGAGTTTCGCGAGTTGGTCGGGTTTGACCCAGAACCGCATCGCATACTGTCCCGCACCGAATACCTTCACCTGTCCGATACCAGGGATCCGGCTCAGTTCATTGACGATATTGATGTATGCGTAGTTCGCGATAAATGTGGCGTCGTACGTTTCATTGGGGGACGCGAGGGTGTAGAGGATCAACGGCGACGACGTGGCCGTTTGCACGGTGATTCCTTGCGCCTGCACCGCATCCGGCAATTGAGCCATGGCCTGACTGGAACGCATTTGCGTGAGGATCTGGTCTGTATCCGCGTCCGAGCCGGTCTCAAAGATCACATTCAGACTCATCGAACCCGTGTTGGCATTGATGGAATACATGTACTCCATTCCGCTCACACCATTCACCTGTTGCTCGATTGGCGTCGCGACTGCATTCTCGATTGTGAGTGCATCGGCGCCTACATAGGTCGTATTGACCTGGATCTGCGGAGGAACGATGTTTGGGAATTGTGCGATGGGCAGCCCCACCATGCTGACGACACCCACGATCACCATAAGGATCGCGATAACCATGGCCACGATGGGCCGGTCGATAAAAAACTTGGAGATCATCAGTTCGCGGCAGGAGTCGTAACCATCGGAGTCGGTGCCCCGGCGGGAGCGGGCGTTTCCAGAGGCGGAGCGGATGGTGATTCGGCAGGCGGCGGTGTTGGCAGCGGAGCAAGTGGCGCGGCAGGTGTCATGCTCGGAATTCCAGACGCGGCTCCAGGCAGTTGATCCTTGATCGACACGGCCTCCTGTTTGGTGAGTGTGTAGGGGGTAGGGTTAACGACCATGCCATTTTTCAGTTTTTGAAGCCCCTCGACCACGATCCGGTCGCCCGCGCTGATTCCGGATTCGATGATCCAATCACTCCCGATCTGAGCACCCGGGGTGATATTTTGTATCTTGACCTTATTGTCAGCGCCGACCACGCCCATCTGGCTTTGTCCCTGCAAATTCCCCACGGCGCGTTGTGGGACTACGATGGCATTGTTTGCGGTGCGGACGATTGCGCTGACCAATCCAAACTGCCCTGGTCGCAGAAGATTCCCCGGATTCGGGAATGACCCCTGCAATTCGATCGTCCCGGTATTAGCGGTGACTGCATTATTGACTGCAATGAGCTGGCCCTCGCGCGGATAGACAGCGCCGTTGGCCAGAGTGAGAACGAGCGTCATTTGTTTCCTATCGCTCTCTGCCTTTGCAGCTATTTGGGCCACGGGTGATTCGCCGGGTTTGGTGAAAAACCGCTCGACGAAAGCGATGTATTCCTGCTCGGCGGCGGAGAAGTTCACTTTGATCGGATCCACTTGCGTGACACTGGCGAGCACTCCGCTGGACGGCCCGACCAGATCGCCGACTTGTGCGGTCGCGATGCTTGCGAGGCCGCTTATGGGAGACGTTATGCGAGTAAATCCGAGGTTGAGATTCGCCTGATCGACGCCTGCCTGCGCGGACTCGGCGGTGGCTTTGGCACCAAAATACGCCTGCGTTTGATCATCGAATTGTTGCTGACTGATGACCTGCTTGGCGTATAACTCGTTAGACCGTTGAGCGGTGAGCAACGCCGCTTTGAGCTGCGCTTCCGCCTGGGCCAAAGTCCCTTGAGCCTGTTCCAGAGCAGCTTTAAACGGCCTCTCGTCGATTTGGAACAGGACATCTCCCTTGTTAACGAATCCACCGTTTGTATACACCTGCTCCAACAAGTATCCAGAGACCTGCGCTCGAATGCTGACGTTGACTTCTCCCACAAGGGTGCCGACCCATGTCTTGGTGATCGGGACGTCTTGTGGCACAACAGTGATTACCTCGACCGTCGGCGGGGGGGAAGCCTGGGGCGCCGGTTTCTTACAAGCTGAAAAACTACTGAGCCCCATTGATAAAATTATAATTCCCGCATTGCGGGCCGCAGCGCTTCTCAGCGTTACCAGTTCGAGGCGGCGGGAGTTGGTATTCCATTCCATCGTTCCTGTCCTTGTATCTGCGAGAGCATTTCCGGCAATCAAAATCCCAAATGAATTTCCATCTGCTCACGGATCTCCAGCTCGCGATGCAGGACATGCTCTTTGGACTTCTCATCGCCTGAAAAGGCTTATATGACACTCCTTTTAATGGGTAACAGGGCTGCTGTTTAACTCCTTTGCGTCCTGGTTGTAATTGCCGGATTACTTCCTCCAATCCTGTTTCTCGCATACGCCTTCCGGTAAAGTGCTGCGCAATTCGAGCGGGATTTGGATTTTATTAGAACCGGGGGTTTGGTGCGTGCGGAAACCGTAATCGACTCGGTTGCTGGCACCCTATGCAAAGTTGCGACGCTCGCCAATTACGAGATGACACCGGAGACCGTCTTCACTTTGCGACAGGCGGTTTTCCTCAACCGTTTTATTCAAGCGATCCGGATTCGAGACGGAGACCGAGTGATCTGCTCCAGCGAGGATGGATTGGATCCCAGGATCACGCTTATTGGCGCAGAAACCGGGCCCATTCCTGAACCGGGGGAGTTTGTGATTCGTCCGCCTTCGGCGAACCGAATCGTCGACAACACAATTAAGGTCGTTTTTGTATTTGCTCTTAATAAGGCGATTGAGGGGTTGATCGACCCTGCGATCTTTAACCAGGTTTTTGATTTCTATGCCCACGAGGTTGGATCGCGGGTTTTCCTCCTTTATGGCGACGCCGACGTGCTGACGTCATTCGGAGAACCACTGGTCACACTTCCTCCGGATGTCGATCTCTTAAAAGCGGGAAGCATCCAGTGGACCGACGGTGGCATCTGTCGTGTTACGGCATCGCAACGCTATCCCATCAGCACCGTGGCGGTGACACCCACAGCGTCCGTGTCATCGAAGTGGGCCCGGACGGCGATCGAATTTTCCCTTGCAGGCGCCGCTATCGCGGCTTTGCTCGCGACCCTGGTGATACGCGTGGTGCGCCGGACGCGATCCGTGGAAGCAGATCTGCGCGAGGCCGTCAAATACGACGAACTGGACGTGCACTACCAACCGATCATGGATTTGCGATCCAACCGTTGGGTCGGAGCGGAGGCCTTGATGCGATGGAACCATCCCCAGCGAGGAATGATACCCGCTGGCGAGTTTATCGCTGTCGCGGAAAAGACGGATCTGATTGTTCCCATAACCGCGCTTATGCTGGAACGTGTCGCCGAGGATCTGGAAGACACGCTCGATGCTGACCCGGAGCTTCACATCAACATCAATCTCGCCGCGCAACATTTTTCGACGCATCAGATCATCGATTCAGTTCACAGCATCCTCGGGGGCCGGATACGGGCAAACCAGATCATTTTTGAAATTACCGAGCGAGGTTTGGTTGACGATCACTCATCGCCTGCGGCGGCAGTAATGCGTGGACTATCCCAGACGGGCTCCAGACTGGCGGTGGATGATTTTGGCACCGGCTACACCTGCCTAAGTTATTTGCAACGCTTTCCGCTACACTTTCTGAAAATCGACAAGGCCTTTGTGGATGGGATTTCCGATGCTGAACACAGCTCCGGATTAGTGGATCAGATCATTCGAATCGCCAAATCCCTGAACATGGAACTCATCGCTGAGGGTGTGGAACACGAATATCAAGTGCATTATCTTTTGAACCACGGCGTAGAATACGGCCGATGTTGGCATTTTGGTCGCCCGATGTCGGCCAATCGCTTTATTTCTTTTGTGTCGGAGAAGAATGCTCCAGCGGCGCATTGACAATAACCACGGGTATGGGATCAAACGAATTTCCCGGGATTCAGACGCGCAGCAGGATCCAGAGCGGTCTTAATCGTTTTGTGGAGGGCACGATTCTCGGGCGAGAGCGCCTGATTCCACCAGGGCATTTTTGCGATCCCCACCCCATGCTCGCCGGTGATGGCCCCGTTCCACGCAATCACTTGAGAGAACAGGGCATCCAGCGCACGGTCCGCCTTTGCGCGGATCGCGGGGTCGTCGTAGTCACCGACCATGATGTTCACGTGGATATTTCCATCTCCGGCATGACCGAAGCAGGCGATGGGAAATCCTGAGGATTTTTGAAGTCGCGAGGCAAATGCCACAAGGTCAACCAGCCGTCCCCGGGGAACGACGATGTCCTCGTTGAGTTTGCGGAGTCCCGTAGCTTTGAGCGACACGGAAAATGCCCGCCGCAGATCCCACAGCGCTTGGCAGGATGCTTCGTCGGTGGCAGTGCGAATGCCCGTGGCTTTGGCCTCGCGAAGCAATCGTGCCATCGCAAGCACCTCAGATTTTACGCTGGCCGCTTGGCCATCAATCTCGATGAGCACATGCGCGGAGCCCGGCGGGAAAGCGGCGTCGGGCCGAAAATTCCGGGCCGCATTGAGCGTAAATGCGTCCGCCACCTCACACGCAGCCGGCAAAAATCCTGCCTTGAATACTGCGCGAATGGCACGCGTCGCAGCACGCATGTCCTGAAATCCTGCCGATAGCACAGCCCGCGCTGGCGGATGCGGAAGCAGCCGCAGGGTGGCCTCGGTGACCACTCCCAACAGCCCTTCGCTGCCAACAAACAGGCCCACAAGGTCAAAGCCGGTTTTGTTTTTATGCGTCCTCCCGCCCATGCGAACGATGGAACCGTCCGCAAGGACCACTTCAAGTCCAAGGACGTAGTTTCGGGTCACACCGTATTTGAGACAGCGAGGGCCACCTGCATTGGTGGCGATATTTCCACCGAGGCTGCAATCACTCAGGCTTGCCGGATCGGGTGGGTAAAACATCCCCTTGCGGCGCACGCGGGCTTGAAGGTCGCCGGTGATGACACCCGGTTGCACCACGGCAACAAAATCCCGGTCGTGGATCTCGAGGATCTTGTTCATCCGCTCCATGGCAAGCACGATCCCGCCGCTCAACGGCACACAGCCGCCGACGTAGCCAAATCCTGCGCCTCGCGGAGTCACTGCCACGCCCTGTTTGGCAGCGATCCGCATCACTGCGGCGACATCGTTTGCGGACTGCGGAAAAACCACCGCATCCGGTTTAGAGGCAGCAAACCACTTGTCCCCGCCGAAAACGACCGGGACGTCGGATCCGCCAATAACCGAATCTGTCTGCGGAATTTCGCGCCGCAATTGCGAGAGGAGTTTTTTCACTTTTCTTGAATGGAGCTAATTTTGAGTTTTACGGTGTCTTCGGTGGGATCCGATGGGGCTAAATCCGGAAAGGCCTTTCGTGATTGTTGCCGCTTTTCAAGTAACACGCGACGCTGCCGGGCATTCTTATCGAGAAAATTGGTCGTCCAGTCAAAGAGCCCGAGGCCGCAAAAGTAGGCAAGGAAGGAAAGCACTGTACCAACAACTACCGCGCCCAGCAGCAATGGTAGCGGCACCTTGAGCAGGAGGTCCCATGCGCCATGCTGCAAAAGATATTGCCAACCTGTACCCTTCCCCAAAAGGTAGAAGCCCACTTGGATTTGCAGCACCAAAAATACGGGAGCCGTAATCGGATTCGTGATCCAACAGGCACCGATGGCACAGGGCACATTGGCCCTAACCGCGATAGCAATAATCGCCGCGGGCAGCATTTGCATCGGGACCGGAATCATCGACAAAAACGTTCCTATGGCGAGCCCGCGCGCCACCTGTTCCCGACCCGGTTGCCACAAGCGCGAGTCCAGCAGGCGGTCACCGATCCGACGGTGCAGCCACGAGCCGCGCATTTGTTTGAGCCGCGGCATGTGCCGCAGATATTTACCCGCGTAGGTGCGGCGCCAGAGATGTGGTTTCAAATCAATGAGACAATCAACACGGATGAAAACGTTTTACAACCGTGATCTCAAGCTTGCGCCAAACCATGGGAACCGCTACAAGGCGATGATTATATGAAAAAGATCGAAGCAATTATTAAACCTTTCAAAATGGAAGACGTTAAGGAAGCTCTCGCAGAGGTCGGGATTGAGGGCATGACGGTAACCGAGGTAAAAGGCTTTGGTCGGCAAAAAGGACATACTGAAATCTATCGGGGCAGCGAGTACACCGTGGACTTCCTCCCGAAAGTGAAATTCGAAATTGTCGTGGCGGACGCAACCGTGGAAAAGGCCGTGCAGGCAATCGCCCGTGCAGCAAAAACCGGAAAAATCGGCGACGGAAAGATTTTCATCCTTCCAATCGAGAGTGCGATCCGGATTCGCACCGACGAAAGCGGCGAAGACGCGATCTGATTTCAGATCCTCTCTGCCGCAACCGGGTCTTGCCATTCCGCATGGCCGGAACAGCCAAATCATGGCCGGTTATCTGACGGAGTTTCAACAAGGATTTTCGACACATGGAATGGTGGCACGCAATCATCCTCGGTCTAGTCGAGGGGCTCACAGAATACTTGCCCGTGAGTTCAACCGGGCACCTGCTCCTCACCCAACGGCTTCTCGGTATCGATAGCAGCGAGACTGCAGATGCCTTTGCCATCTGCATTCAGGTCGGTGCAATCCTCGCAGTACTCGGGCTTTATTTTGGCCGCGTCCGGCAGATGGCGCTTGGCTGGCTCGGCCGGGACCCGGAAGGATTCCGACTCGGATTAAACATTTTAGTGGCGTTTATGCCAGCTGCCATCATCGGGCTTATCCTGGAGAAACCGATCAAAAAGTACCTGTTCGGTGGAGATGCCTGGGGCATGTGGCCGATTGTCGCTGCATGGTTTGTCGGCGGCGTCGCGATCCTGGCTGTGAGCGCATGGCAATCCAGGCGTCAGGACACCGCGCTCGTGAAAAAGACCCTTCTCGAGCTCACGTGGCGGAGCGCTCTGATCATTGGGTTGATCCAGTGTCTTGCCATGTGGCCCGGCGTAAGCCGCAGCCTGGTAACCATCGTCGGAGGGCTTTTCATCGGACTCAGTCTTCCTGCCGCAGTGGAATTTAGTTTTCTCCTTGGGCTCCTCACGCTCACAGCGGCGACCGCCTATGATGGGTTCAAGCATGGCAGTGAGATGCTCTCCGAATACGGGCCTACGCAGATTCTGCTAGGATTGTTTGCCGCATGGATCAGTGCTGTGATTGCGGTCAAATGGATGGTTTCCTATCTGAAGAAAAACGGACTCGCGATTTTTGGCTATTACCGGATCGCTCTCGCTGCCATCGTGGCCGTTGCCATCTGGGCAGGATTTTTCACCTACTGATTGCGACTGAATGACACCCAATCTACCAAAAATTTTGCCCGACCTGCAGGGCACCCTTATGTGTGAAGATGTCCGGGCCGAGGTCAACGGACAGCAAACGCTGGTGGGAATCATCGCGGCTATCCCTGCTCCCGCCATGCCCATCGGGTTCTTTAAACTCTGCCTTTGGACAAGGTGGTGCGGCGGACAGGGAACATTCATGCAACGTTCGATGATCCTATCGAGCCATGACGAGAGCATCCTTGCGGAGTCTCGGGTCGAGTTTTCCCTCCAGCAACTCGACTCCCATGCGACCAACGTCCACGTGTTTGGTGGAGTAAAATTTGAACATTGGGGCGTCCATAGTGTCGAAATCCATCTAGACGACGAACTTCGCCTCCGGTTTCCCTTGCCGGTTGTGCGGGTTCACCCTCCGAACTGAAGCACCTTCGGAAGCATCCCAACATCCTAATTATAAGTCACATAAAGCTCAATGATCGGATCGTTAGCCGCGTTTACTTGCATGTCTGAAACTCTTCGCCTACTCTGTCTCGTGTATGCGAAATAAGTGGTTCTGGCTCGCTATGGTTGCATTTATTGCAACGCTTATAGCAGCACCCACGGGCAATGTGGCACGCACGCGCATCGCCGATGGGTTTGATTTTCCAGTCGGGAAACCCGATGCTGAGGGATATTATAAATCCCGCGGATTCTTGAGACATCATCCGGGTGAGGACTGGAACGGCCTGGGGGGAGGCAATACCGATATCCGCGATCCTGTTTATTCGATCGGCCATGGCATGGTTGTATTCGCTAAAGACGTCCGCATGGGCTGGGGAAATGTCGTTATCGTACGGCATACCTACCTATCCAAAGGGCAACTCAGCACCGTGGATTCATTCTACGCACACCTCGACCGCATCCTGGTCCGCGAAGGCCAGCAGGTGCTCAAGGGCCAGCAGGTCGGCACGATTGGGACCAACCGCGGGATGTATACCGCGCACTTGCACTTTGAGGTGCGCAAAAATTTGCACATCGGAATCAACCGCTCTGCTTTCCGAAGAGATCTGACGAATTATTATGTTCCCACCGACTTCATCAACCCTCTGCGAAAGCTCCCGGGAGGAGGAAAGAGCGCTCTGATTGCCATCAATACGTTTAACGAGAAGGGCGTCTTCGACGGACGATCCTCAACAACGACGCCACAGCAAAATCCGGCCGTACTTACGAAAGCCGAAAAACCCGGAAAACTACCGACGCCAAAGACAAATTCACGCCGATCCAACTTCGAGGTAAATCGCTTCGGGGACGTGGAATCATTTTAGTCGGCGAGACCCCACATTCAGGGATCTAGCGGTGCAACGGGAATCCGATCGTTGATTACAATACGTATCATCTTGCAGTCTGGTCCGTGAGACCGAGATACGAATATCCGAAAGAAATTAAGCAATGACAGTTTTACAATCGGCGACCGTCGCATGCGCAGCGGTCTTGTTTTTTTCTCCCTCATCTAGTTCCGCGCAGCAAGAGCCCGAGGTCGCCATCAGCCAGATGCGACGCAGCCTGGTTCGCATCCAAACCGTCTCTCAGGAACCGGATTACACCACGCCATGGAGTCCAGGTCGCATCGCACGCGGAACGGGTGCTGGATTCGTCATCGATGGAAACCGAATCATCACCAATGCTCACGTCGTCGGTAATGCGCGGTTGATTACCGTGACCCGCGAGGGAGACCCCAAACCCTATCCCGCGCGAGTGGCTGCCGTCGCCCATGATAGCGACCTTGCGGTTCTCACTCCGCTGAATCCGGCATTTTTTGTGGGCATGGTCGCTTTGGAATTTGGTGGCCTACCTGCGATCGAGTCCACGGTGATGGCGTATGGATACCCCATCGGTGGCGATCGTCTCTCGGTGACCCGCGGGATTATTTCGCGGATCGATTTTCAAACCTATAGCCACTCTGGAGCCGACGCGCACCTTACGATTCAAATCGACGCAGCCATCAACCCAGGCAACAGCGGAGGGCCGGTGATGCAGAGCGGAAAAGTCGTCGGCGTGGCCTTCCAAGGCTATAGCGGCGATGTCGCCCAGAGCACCGGATTCATGATTCCCACGCCGGTCGTTCGACGGTTCCTGGAGGATCTTAAAGACGGGGTTTACGACCGCTACATGGACCTTTCGCTTACTTATTATCCAATGTTCAATCCTGCCGCACGACGCGCGACGGGGTTGCCGAATGACGACACCGGGGTGCTCGTCGGCACCGTGTTTGGCGGCGGGTCTTCCGACGGAGTTGTAAAATCAGGTGATGTCATCATCGGGATCGACGGCAACCCGGTTGCCAGCGATGGCTCAGTAAACCTGGATGGCGAACGGATGGAAATGGCCGAGGTCGTCGAACGGAAATTTCGCGGTGATGTCGTCACACTTGATGTCATCAGAGACAGCAAGCAGATGTCGCTTGCAGTGCCGCTTACAAAATCATTTCCCTACTCGAAATTTGCAAACGCCTACGACGAAGAGCCTGCATTCCTTGTTTTCGGAGGACTGGTTTTTCAGCCAGTCGATCAAAATTTCCTAACGGCAAACACAATGGAAAATTCAAGAACGCGATTCATTTTCGACAATTTCCTTTCGGACCAATTGTACGACGATCGCGATGAAATCGTCATCTTGAGCAGCATCCTCGAAGACCCGGTTAATAGCTTTTCCAGCGCATACCTGCACGCAATCATAGAAAAGGTCAATGGCCGCCCGATTCGTAACCTCCGTGACCTCTCCGAGGCATTGAATACAAAGGCAGATCGCTATGTCCTTGAATTTCTTGGCGGACCGCGGCCTTTTGTGCTGGAAGCGGACGCGGTGAACGCCGCCCGGGAGCGCATCCTCGCAAGCTATGGTGTACGCAAAGAGCAACACCTGATCGAATGACCATCCGACCGTCTCTCATGTTTCAATACGTAGTTCCACTTGCGCTCGCGATCACTCTCGCGGGGACAACTTTCGCCGGCACCACTCCGCCACCCTCTCATCGCGACGAGATATCCCAACGGCTCAATGAGCCAGTCGCAGCGACGTCGTTGGTCCGGGTTAATTCCACCAATCAAAATTACCAACTGCTCCGCCCGTGGACCAAACGCTCCCCGTTCACGAGGCGGGGAACCGGAGTGGTCCTCACAAACAACCGGGTTCTCGTCACCGCGGAACTCATCGCAAACTCAAACTTTGTCGAACTCGAAAACCCGGAAACTCAGGAGCGAACACCGGCGACAGTCACCTTGGCGGACTACGAATCCAACCTTGCGATTCTCACTCCATCCACCGCCGGCTTTCTTGATAATGCTCTGCCGATCGCGCTTGCAAGCGAACTTGCTGTGGGCGCCCGCGTCGAAGTCAGCCAGTTGGAACAAACCGGGATTTTGGCAAGAACGCCGGGCACGATTACCACGATTTCCCAGGGCAATTACCCCACTGATGGCACAGCGCTATTGCTCTACCGCGTCAGTGTTCCACTGCAATACCGGGACAACAGCTTCAACCTGCCCGTATTTTCCGGAGCCGACCTTGCAGGGATTCTCATGCGCTACGACGCACGCACTCAGACCGCCGAACTCGTGCCGTCCACGGTAATACGAAGTTTCTTGAAACGCGCCGAGTCCCTCCCCTACCAAAGCTTTCCCCGCCTCGGCGTCGTCATGGCACCCAACCGCGATCCGAAATTCCGTCGCTATTTGGGAATGAAACCTGAGCAGTCGGGCGTCTACATTTCCAGTGTTATTCCAGGCAGTGTCGCCGCGAAAGCAGGGGTTAAAAAGGGCGACGTCATCCTGTCAATTAATGGCCGTTCATTGGACGACGATGGAAACTACGTGCATCCGTTATACGGCAAAACGTCGTTCGCACACTTCATCGCCACCGAGCGATTTCCTGGCGATACTATCAGAGTCCAGCTGCTGCGCAGCGGCGAGGCAACGACTCTCGATGTCACACTCGCCCCCCGGGATCCGACCCAAATGATCAGCGAACCATTCTTGTTGGATCGTGCACCACGGTATTTCATCCTCGGCGGTATCGTTATGCAGGAACTCTCCCGCGCCATTCTCAAGGAATGGGGTAGCGACTGGCAAAAAAATGCACCCCAGCGCCTCGTCTTTCTGGATGAATTTCAAGACGAACTTCCCGAGGATCGGGGGAAGGTCATTTTCATTAGCCAGGTGCTTCCCAGTAACGCGAACATCGGCTACGAGGACCTTGGCATGAGCGTGATTCAGTCCATCAACGGCCGACCCATCCGAAGTTTAGAAGACGCCATTGAGGCGGCAAAACATCCCATTGATGGCTTTCAATACATCCGCATCGACACCGACCCCCGGATCATCATTTTGGACGCAAAAGAAGCCACTGAGGGTGAGGAGTCGCTGAAGGAAACCTACAATATCCCCGCTTTCAAGAAACTGTAGCAGATCCCGGATTTCTTGGATTGGCGATTGCTATTGGTGCGAATTCTCTGATCAAATCGCAACCCCATGCGCTACGGCCAGCTCCACCCGAAACCGCGACGATTTCCGAAGGTTTCAATCCGTGTGCTCGCAGTGCTGCTCGCGACAACCGCTTGCTTATCGCCCGATGCTCATGGTGCTATCCGACGGCTGAATGTCCCACCGCGCTTGCAATGGAATGCGAATTTCGGATATTGCGGCGAAACGAGCTTCATCAGCGCTGGCTTGGCTCATGGCCAATATTGTTCGCAATACGAGGCTCGTCGGTTGGCATCCCCGGGGGTGCCGCAATCGCAGCCCGAAAGCCAACTTCTCCTCGGAGTTAATGATCGCGCTGCAGCCAAAGCCATGAGGTTACAAACCGTCTCTTGGAACGCAGCGCAGCAGTCGAAATCCCGTGATTTTCTGCAATGGACGAAAGCACAGGTCCTGGCCGGCCATATTCCCATTATTGGTGTCTTCACAAACGAGTTCCTATTCTACGACGACCGCAACCGCAGCGCGGGCGATCCGGAGTACGATCACATTGTTCCTGTTACTGGCATTCAGTCTGCGGGAGCTATCAATAGTTTCTCCAAGACGTTTTTCGGCTCAGACCAAGTGATTTTCAGCGACAATGGACTCTGGGATCCGTCCGGAATTCCTCCCTATATTTTTCGTTACCGCTTCGATGGCTTCCCCCGCTCCAGATCCGCTGCCAACGCTCCGAACGCTCCCGCTTACTCGCTCAATAGCACGGGATCAAACTACGGAATCGCCGTCACCGGCGTAGCCGACCGCAATAAGGAAACGATCCCCGTAAGGATCCAAACGAATCTCAACTCCGAGAGTCCCGCCATGCGCGATGGCTCCAATGATCCACCCGCGCCGTCGCCCTTGGAACTCACAGTTACCGTTTCGCTGCCCGATCGGACCCGCTCGTACGTATTGTATCGCTACGACACTTTCGAAAGGGTGCCCGTAGCACAGTTTAATGCGCACGCCAATCAGGCAGCGCAATCGTGGCAAATCCCATCCCATTCAGGACCTAGCTTTGTAGTCACTCTGACCATTCCGTCGAACAAATCAGCAATTTTTCGGGCGGTCCGCGCTACCGCCCGATAGAAAATCCGTAACCGTCGTATTGCGCCAATCAACAATGACACCGGAGGGTTGAAGTCGTTGCGCCAAGGATCATGACACCCAGCGTGTAGTTGATTTGTGCTCGTTTGGCCAAGATTTGGCAAGGGATTCCGACAGGGTGGACTCCGTGGAGGCGCGGGGAGCGACAGCGACACTAGCCGTAACGGAGTCCACCCTGGCGGCGGCGATTCGGGGGTGCACTTCGAGATTCTCGGGCTCTTCGCTCCCCTCCTCTTCCATGTGCTCGACGATGGCAAAGATCTCCACGAGGCGTCTTTCAATATCTTCGGACAAGTCCATCGGATCCAATCCGAGGCGGATTTGGCGAAGACTTTCCTTCGTTGCTGCACTGACTTTCGGGCAGACCAGAAGACGCTCACACGGGCTCGCTGCCTTGTCATATTTCTTACGGACTTTCCCGCCAACGCGCTGCTTTTCGATGAGCTTCATCACGGGGATAAAGTAATTGCGCAATGGCAGCCAAGCTTTCTCATAGAGATCATCGAACTCTTGCGGACCGCAGCGGATCGGAACGAATGTCTTGATCCGGTTGCTCGCACGCCCGCTTTTGCGACCCTTTCGCGTGCCTTCGCCTGCAGCACGATGAGCAAATGTGATACGTTCCAACGTCCTCGCGCTGTAGCTCAGGATGCGCTCACTTCTTGTCTCACAATGGCTCCGTAACGCGCTGCATAGCTCTCCATCCACAGCGGCAAGGTTGCCTTCAGTCGCACCCTGCAGGGCTGCTCGCTCTGCTTCCAAATACGCACGATGATACATCGCTCTTCCTCGCCGTGGGTCGCGTTGCCTCCTCGTCTCTGCGCCTTCACCCCCAAAGTGACTTTGCCGTTGAGAGCTTTGATCGTGTGCTTGCGTTCCCACCTCAGCGTCTCACACACCTCATCGATCATCGCACTCCGCCCCATTCGGTTTCGCCTCGGATATCGTGCCCGACAACTCTCCAAATATTCTTCTTTGCTGTTATCACTCATATTCCCAGATTCTTTTTTCATCTGGGTGTCATTCTTTCTGGCGCAACGACCTTCTAAACCTTCTTTCTCACCCTTCTCCGGGTGTCATTCTATTTGGCGCAATGCGGAGGAGAGAGATAACTTTTCATCTTGCACCTCCGATCAAGGACGTGCAAAGTGCTGGGAGTTGCAAACGGTTTGATTTGTGGCAGTCATGTGGCAGCGGTTCGGAAGCAACTGAAAATAAGCAACTTATGTTGCCCTGTAGTGTAACGGTAACACGACGGCCTTTGGAGCCGTTTTTCATGGTTCGAATCCATGCGGGGCAGCCACTCTTTTTCCAGTTTGCACGGGATTACATTGGATTTTCGGCAGCTAATAGGTATATTTTGCTGCAAGTGAGAAGCATCCGTTCGATCCTTTCGTGCATCGTCCTCTTATCCGGGCTCCTCGTCGTCGTGCCGCAATGCAAAGCAGCCATATGCTCGGACGCCCCCACTAGGGAAATACTCATTGCTCCTTGCACATGCTGTGGATGTGGGGGGGGCAGCGCGTGTTGCATGGATCGATCAGACGCCTCTCCACAACTGGCAACCGTTTTCATACTTCCGGGGAACTCCCTGCCTGCGTTTGCTTTGCTACCGGCAGGTGTGCTTGCGCAACCCACGTTTCACCAAGACCTCCCTCGAATCGCTCGTGCACCGCTTTGCGCCTTTTCCAATGGTCCGCCGCTTTTCTTGCGCACGCGCCAGTTGCTGATCTGATTTTTAGTTTTGCTCCCCGGGGATGCCCGTGCCAGTCGGCACAGGCCATCCTTTACCGCCCGGATACGCGCGATTGCACGTCTGGGATTTCCAACCTTTTTACCTGAGCAAAATCATGAAACTTTTCATCTTACTATTAGCAGCCAGTGTATCGCTCACCGCGTGCAAGCCGCCATCCACCGGCGACGAGCGCAAACTTCAATTCTATCAGAGCCCGATGCATCCGTGGATTAAATCGGATACGCCGGGCCAATGCACGATTTGCGGCATGGCATTGGTGCCCGTTTACGCGGGTGAAGCCGGGTTCGACACGGGTGGTGATACGCTGATGCTATCCGACGCCACGATTCAGGTCATCAACGTCGCGACCGCGACCGTGGAGCGCGGATCGGCCACACGCACGCTGCGTCTCGCCGGCACTATCGAGGACGACGCCGGGCGCCATCGGGTTGTTTCCGCGCACTTTGACGGGAGGATTGAAAAACCATTCATCGAGCAGGTGGGTGAGGAAGTTCGCGAAGGTCAACCCTTGGCGGAAATTTACAGCCCGGAGTTGCTCTACGTCGCCCGGGAATTTCAGCGCGCCAGCATCGGCCGCGACCGTAATGCTGCAGAAAGCGCAGGCCGCAGGCTCATCCAATATGGACTAACACCCGATCAACTCGGCAGCATTGCTACACAACCCGCTGACAAATTTGGCATCGACCTGCTTTCACCCATGACGGGCACCGTGATCAAACGGTATGTCAATGCCGGTCAGTATGTGAAGACGGGTGACCCGTTATTTGAACTCGGAGATTTTTCACGGATGTGGTTCGAGGCCGTGATTTACGAGAACGACTTCCCGCTGGTTCATCTCGGACAAAAGGCGATCGTGACGACGCCAGCCGCGCCCGGGGAGGAGTTTGAAGGCATCGTCACTCTGGTGGATCCAAACTTCGACCCGATGACACGGAGCACCCAACTCCGGATCGAGGTGCCCAATCCGATGGTCCGCACGAGTCGTGGCGAACGCCGGGCGCTCCCCCATGGCGGGTATGCGGAGGCAAAAATCGATACTATCGTTGGAGAAGGTCTTGTCGTGCCGCGCAGTGCCGTGCTTGACACCGGTCTGCGGACGATCGCTTACGTCGAGAAAAGTGATGGTGCCTACGAGCGTCGCGACATCCGCCTCGGAGGCAGAGGGGATACTCAAGTGCTCATCCGCTCCGGGGTCACCGAAGGCGAAAAAATCGTCACGCATGGCAACATGCTTCTGGATGCCGAGTCACAAATGAAGGACTCCGGCGGGATGTCGCTCAGCGATCATCAAGCAGAAGCTGAGACCACCGCA
>JBDNGG010000317.1:0-3710 GCA_041689405.1 Terrimicrobiaceae bacterium
CCAGTAATCTTTGCCGTGTTCCTCACGCTCTGCCCGTCCCGCAACTGGCGAACAATGTCCCCGTGATTCTTCAAGAACTGCGATGCAGTTACCACCGACCCAGCCCGACGCCCCAGCGTCCTGCCATTCTTCTTCGCTTGAGCAAGGCCCGACTTGATCCGCTCGCTCAACGTCTCAACCTCTGCCCGCGCCATTTCCGAAAGAAGAGCAAGCATGATGCCTGCCGCCGGATTCCGCTTGCCGGAAGGAAGTAGAGTTTCGACCCCTTGCGCGTGCCAGTAGAGGGAAACCCCGGATTCCTCCAACGTCTCAACGAACTTGTGCGCGATGCTATTCCGGCGGGCCAGCCGTGAGACTTCATGAACGAGAACCTTCTGGATCTTCCCTTCCGCTGCCAGTGCAACCGCCCGTTTCAGCCCTTCGCGCTTATCCTCATCGGCCTTACCGGAAACCGTCTCCCGGCAAATCTCGATCACGGCATAACCTTTCTGCCGGGCATATTCTTCCAACTCCGTTACCTGCCGCGCCGTCTCCTGCCGCTGTGTGGATACGCGAACAAGGATGGCAACTGGAACCTCCGTGGATTGTGATTTTGTTTTCATCGAAAGGAATCTTCTCATGGTGTATTCAATTAAACAAGTGTTTTCTTGAATACACTTGTTTAATGTTTTTGAAACCCTCGCTGATGGGGAAAATCAAGCGCACTTTGAGACAACCTTTTTTTGAATACGCTCGCCGGGCCTATCCTTCCAATCCCGGCAAGCGATCCACCCCGACTCTCAGAGTTTCAATCCCGGTATGGCTGTAACGCTCGGTCATTTGCTCTTCAGTGTGCCCGGCTAACAGCTTCCGATGTTCAAGTGACACCCCGGCGGTCGCAAGAGCAGTGACAAACGAGTGCCTCAAAGCATGAAACGACCTCGCCCGCACCGTCCGCCCAGCCTCGCCGGACTTCTCACGCCGGACGGCAGAATCAACCCCGGCCTTTTTCATTATCCGGCTGAACGCCATGCTCAGGCCCGACCGCCCCGCGCTTGTCTTGCCAGCAAGTAAAGGAAACACGAACGCATCCGGCGAGCCATCCGCGCCGGACATTCCGGCCAATGCCGCTTCAAGCTCGAGGTGCATCGGAACCGCGATCCGCTTTGGCTTTCCTCCTGCCCTCGTCCGGCTGGCCGTCTTGCCCGGGGTGAACTCGATCACCTTGCGCCCCAGGTCAACTGACCGCCATTGAAGATTCACACAATCGCCAAGCCGCATACCGGTAAAGAATGCCAACCGGATCACGCCGGGCCAAGCCCCCTCGCCCGCCGCCTCAATCATCCGCTTGACCTCTGCCGGGGTGAAAACCTCACGTTCAACAGAATCCGCATCCTCTGCCGGAAACTCAAAGCCATCCGCCGGGTTCTGCTTCAGCCCGGCCATTTTCGTTGCCGCCCGCAGAATGGATTTGACCACCTTCACAGTGAGAACACAGGTCATGGTGCTTTTCCCCCTCGCTCGCTCGGCCTTAAAGAATCCCGCAATGTCTGCCGTCCGCACAACCTCAAGATGCTTGTCCGCTCTCGGCCCTAGGTAATCGAGAAACAATTCTGCCACCTGCCGATACCGCACAGCCGTATTGACCGCCTTGCTCAACTCTTTCCCGGCGATCCAATCCGCAAACCAGCTTCGCACCGTATAGAACTGCAACCGCTCGCCCGTTGTCCGCTCGACAATCTCCGCGATCAACTCCCGCGCCCGCACCTCAGTCAAACGCTCCTCTCGGGCTAGTTTCTCACCGGCCAGCAATGAAGCAAGGAACTGCTTGGCTTCCGTCGGATCTGTTTTCTTTGTGGACACCCGGCGACGGGAACCATCCGCAGCCGTATAGTCGGCCATGTAATACCCGCTGCCCGGCCTGATTCGGATTGTGCTTCGCATAACTTCCGAAGTGACTATGCCCTAAAGTGTGCCCCGTCAAGGACGTTTCAGGATGCATCAGCTTGTATAACTTGTTGCTTATGAACAACAGGAAGCCTCCTGCCCCCCCCGGTCTGGATGCGTCGGTTCGATTCCGTCCCCCGCCTCTCTCTGTGAAAGGCCAAGAGTGTAACAACTCTTCCGCGTTCACAAGGCTTGAAGGCACCGAGTGGACGAGGACATTTCTACTCTAAATTTCCACCACCGGAGACGCTGGATAGCACCTCCACCGTGACAAATCTATTGTGATGCGATCCGGCACACCCTAGGCCGGTGCTCACGAGGTCAGCGTCGTGGCCCCCCGAAAGAAACTCAGGTTAAGGAACGAACCCGGCCCAATGGGCGTCGGCGCGTTCGGGGCGAGGCACCCACATGATAGCATTGGGGTTTTCTAAATACTGTTGCCAGATGGGCACGCCGGGACGTAAGCCGAGTTGGTGATAGGACTCGGGGCTCTTTTGCCTGAGCGCGGGATGGATTGGGTAGCGCAGGTTTTTATCCCAGGTTAACGCGTCACCGACCAAACGGGGAAACCACGCGAGGCCGCCGTGGGCGCGCACGCCCCGGTAGTCGAAGCCGAAATCGCGCACACACCACGCGCCAAAAGTGAGCGGCTTGCTCGGATCGGCGCTGATGGTGGCGTGGGCCCAACTGGGCGGCACCACGACGACTTCGCCGGGGCCGGCTGTGACGGCGAAGCAGCGGCCAGGATTATCCTCGGCGGTTTCCTGCATGAGGATGACGGCGCGGCCGGACCAGATTTCGTAGAGCTCGGCAGTGGAGCTGCCGCAGCTGGCGCTGACGGCGTGGATGTGTCCCTGTGAGCGCACGGGTTCTTCGCCGAGACGACCGGCGGCGTAGGTGACCACGCCGAAGAGCAAGTTGCGCGCGAGCAAGTCGGCACGGCACTCCCCATTACCGACATCCATCGCGATGGCGTAGACGATCTCGGGGCCGCTGCACTGCGGATCGCGCAGGCTCGGGCGGATGGCGTCGAGCGTGCGCAGTTCGCACGAGGGGCCGAAGACGCCAGCGCCGTAGCGGAAACCGAGCGGTGCGGTGGTGGGCAAGATGTCGAAACCGGGCTGAATGGCGGTGCTCATGGCTGCGTGCGCACGAAGGCTTTGAGGGTGGCGAATTCGCGCGTCGGGTTGTGCTGGGTCGGGCGGATGGTGTAGGCACCGGCGGCAGCCGGAATGATAAACGTCTCGGCATAATGAACGACGAAGGGCGCGAAGGCACCCGTCGGGCTCTCGACCACGGCTTCGTCGCCCTCGATGAGGTTGAGCACGTTGACGCTGCCGTTCGCCTCGCCTCCGGTGTCGTGGTGGACTGTGCCGGTAAACCAGTGGCGGCGCGTCTCAATGAACTCGGCAGGATGCAATCCGGTGCGCTCCTCGCGCCAGCCGGGGCCGGAGGCGATGGGTGTGAACTGGTTGACGAGGTGTTTGCGGGCATAGCTTTCGTCGCGATCCCAGAGCACCACTTTTTCGCCGCGATCAATGTTCAGCGGGCGAGGTTTTCCATCGAGACCGAGGCGGGCCCAGTCCCAAAGTTTGAAGGTGAAGATGTAAGGCGTGGCGCTGATCTCCAGCACCATGGAATTAGTGCCTGAGCAGTGAAGCGTGCCGGCGGGGATGAGGTAGTGATCGTGTTTTTTGGCCGGGAACGTGCCGGTGAAACGCTCGGCGTCGAAGAGCTTCTCGCCGCGTTGGGCGGCGCGCAGTTCGGCAAACATTTCCTCGGGC
>JBDNGG010000318.1:0-18764 GCA_041689405.1 Terrimicrobiaceae bacterium
CGCAGTTTCACGCCACGGGATTCAAGATTGAGCCACGGATAGACGTTTGCGGGATAGTCATCCTGATAGCAGATAATTTCGTCGCCAGGTTGCCAGTCGATCCCATTTGCAAACAGGCTGAGTCCGAGCGAGGTCGGGCCGAGGAGGGCAATCTCATCGGATTTCGCTCCGATGAAATCCGCGCAGACTTGACGCGCCTGTTGAATATCTCGAAGGACGTTACCAAATTCCTGATGGTTTTCACAGCTCATCGCGATGTGACCGCGCATCGCATCGGCAACATACGCGGGCAGCGCAGTCACTCCGGCATGACCTAGAAAAATTTGCCGCCGTGTCACCGGGAAGGCGGCCTGACGGGCAACCTCATCGGCTAGCCAGGTCATCGTTTCGACTCGGCCTCCGAGATCAAATCCCAGAATCCGCCTGCCTGACCCAATGCCTCGTCTTCTTCGGCCATTGGCAGATTGGAGCGGAACAAAAAGTCGCGGATCGTGTTTTTGTGGAGCACCCGATGGACGAGGATCCCATCTGGATGCGCTTCGAAATAAATCCGGTATTCTTTTGCCCGATAGCGAAGTAAGCGTCGCCCGTCGCGTTTGATGCTGCCGAAGTGCTCGTTATCGAGGTTCCCCAAATCCGTGGGAAGGACTTGGAATTCGGCCAGCAGATCCAACTGCAGGTCTTTGGGTAGCGCCGCCATCTCAGACGCACTGATTTCGTTAAATATGACTTGGAACACGCGCAGAAACTGGGTTTTGCTAAATTACTTGATCAAGCGGATGGTCGCCGGGTAGCGGTACGGCTCACCATTGCTGGTTTTGATCGTGGCGATGATGATGATGATGATCCATGCAAGGACCAAGGGAATTCCCAGGATGGCACCAAATCCGCAGGTGATCACAGCAATCACCGCGCAGAGAAGTGAATAGATGATAAACGAAATTTGGTAGTTCACGACTTCCTTACCCACTTCGTCGAGATACGGGCTCTCGGGTTTCTTAATCAGCCAAATGATAAAAGGAGCCAGAAGATTTCCGAATGGTAATAGAAGCCCGATCAATGCGCTGGCATGCATTGCAATTGCCCATGAGCGGTCTGTTTCGGTCCCGGGCGGATACGGCGTGGTGGGCGACTTGAAAAATCCGGATACGCCGGATGATGTCGGTTGATCGTCCGGGACTTGTGGTGGCCGTGGGTCCGG
Organism: Terrimicrobiaceae bacterium; assembly: GCA_041689405.1. Classification (GTDB taxonomy): domain Bacteria; phylum Verrucomicrobiota; class Verrucomicrobiia; order Chthoniobacterales; family JAATET01; genus JBDNGG01. The sequence continues at coordinate 1,202 of JBDNGG010000318.1, forward strand.
TGTGTTCATTACTGCGTGAGTAAGGCGGATTGACGACCCACATTCAAGCAGGAAACTCCACCTAGTGACGCAATAAAATCCGCAGGGCGACACAGCCGGAATTGTCGCATGAGTGCAAATGCGTTTCTTTTACGGGATGAGTCTGCCGTTTTTTAAATAAAAAAGCGAACGGTGGTATGGATTAACAGACGAATTTTGCAACGCATCGCTTGCGAACCGGGTCACACTGTTCTACAAACGACAGACAAAATCATGTTGAAGAACCCCATTGCCTGGATGGCCGCCATCGCCGCCACTCTGCCCACCGCTATCGCCCAGACTCCAATTCCTTCGGGAGCGGACATAGTTCCCCCGGCCGAGGAGTTGGCTCTGGCCTCTGCCGATCTTTGGCAGGTGCTGGCTTCCGGGGGCCCTGTGATGATTCCCCTGGCCGGTTTGTCAGTGGTCGGAACAATGCTGATATTGATTTATTTATTTTCGTTGCGTCGGGGCGGAGTTGTCAGCGGACGATATATGACGACGGCGGATGCGATGCTGCGCAAAGGAGATTATTATGGCCTGCTGGCTGTCTCAAACCGTCATAACGAGGCAGTCGCGCGAATCATGCGGAGGACCCTGGATTTTCTCACAAAAAACCCTCGCGCAACGGTGGCAGAGGCCCGCGAGATTGCGGAAGCCGAGGGAGTGCGGCAGGCAAGTAATCTGAATCAACAGATCGCCTATCTGGCAGACATCGGCGCGATTGCCCCCATGCTCGGTCTGTTTGGAACGGTGCTGGGAATGATCAAGGCATTTAGCGTGGTGGCCAGTGATATTGCTTCGACCCGCCCCATGATGCTTGCATCCGGGGTGGCGGAGGCGCTGGTTACGACGGCTGCCGGGCTCATGATTGGTATTCCTGCGATGGCAGCGTATTCGTTTTTTCGGGGGCGGGTGCAGTCATTGATTGCTGACCTGGAGGCGGCGACCACGCAGTTGATTGCGTTACTAGGGACTCATTTCAAACCCGGCGGCGGAGTGCGTCCCGGCGAATGATTGTGTTTGGTAAGTCATGAATTTTCGAAGTCGAGCCCAGCCTGAGGCAGCAGGATTTCAGGTTGCACCCATGATCGATGTGGTTTTCCTGCTGCTGATCTTTTTTCTCGTGACATGGAATTTTGCGCGTCAGGAGACTGAACTTGACGTCAAGGTTCCGACCGCCCGTGAGGGAAAAGAAAACCGACGCGCAATGGGCGAGGTGATCCTCAATGTGCGCGCGGATGGAACCATCGTGATGAACCGCCGGACGTTTACGCCGGAAGAATTGCAATCTGCGCTCACACGAATCGCCGAGATGTATCCCGACCAGGCCGTAGTTTTGCGTGGAGACGAAAATACCGAGTATCGCAACATCGTCGATGTGCTGGATATTTGCCGCAGCGCGAACATCTGGAATGTTGCCTTCGCGACCAGCAAACCAGAATGAATAGGCTCTTCGTCGTTGCAGTGCTGACGACCGGATCGGTTCTCGCGCAGCCGGTTGAACCGGAGGTGAGAAGGGCCATTCCCGTTGCACCTGCATCCACGACCGTACCTGTCGAGATTCGCCGGGCGGAGCCGGTAACCCCTGAAAACTACGTGAATCCGGCCTGGATGGATCGCGTGCCGGTGGCGACACCTGTTCCATCTGGTCGAGTGATTGCCCCCGCGCTTGAACCAGCGCCGGCCTCCACGCCCATTCCTACGAGGCGTGCAGAGCCAGTTGTCGCATCCGAGCCACCAGTCGCAGGGCCCTATCAATCAATTATTGAGCCTGCTCCGACACCAATTCCCGCTCAACCAGCACCCGAACTTGCAGCGGAGATTGCCGTTGATGGCGACGCGATACGATTGGGGCCAGGTTCGGCGCAGCCTGGAGTTAATCGCTCGTTGACTGCGGCGAATGGATTCTACAAACGCAAGATGTATGAGATGGCAGTTTTTGAGTATGAAAAATTTCTTATCTCGGACCCGTCCGCGAATGACCGCGACGGCGCGTTGTTTCGCCTTGCGGAGAGCCATCGCTTTCTTGGAAATGACCGTGCGGCTCGTGAGGGATACCAGCGATTACTTTCGGAGTTCAGCGAGGGCGAATTTGTAGGTGCGGGGGCATTTCGATTGGGTGAACTTTTTTTCGTCAGCGGAAACTACGGAGGTGCTGTCGAACTTTACCGCAAGGCACTGGCGAATTCCAAGGAACGGGAGATCCAACTCACGGCGCAGTTTTTCATCGCGAACGCCTTGGACAAGTTGAACCGCCCGACGGAGGCCCTTGTCGCGTTCCAATCTATCGCGGAGGGAGACCTCAACAATCCTTACCGCGAGGACGCACGGTTTTTTGTGGCGGAAGCACTCTCGAAATCCAACCGGAAAGCGGAGGCGCTTACCGCTTATGAGGCCCTTGCATCCGAGGCGTTGAAACCGGCAATGCAGGTTGAAGCAGCCGTCAAAGCCGCTGCCCTCGCTGCGGAGTTGAATGAAAACGATCGAGCGAAAAAGTTGTTCCAAGCGGCTCTCAATCATCCAGAGATCGGCTCCTGGCGCGGGGTTGCCCGGCTGGGGATTTTGCGGATAGCTTATAACAACGAGGATTACAAAACAGCCGCTGCCATTTCGGAGGAAGAGATTCAAGCATTGCCGGAGGACGCCCGCGCAGAGTCCATCTTGATATCTGCCAATGCCAACCGCCAGCTCGGCAACAAGGATGCTGCGGTTGCTGGATACGATAGGATCTTAAAAGAGTTTCCGAAATCCGATTCGGCCCTGAATGCCAGGTTTCAGCGTCTGCTCAGTTTGAGTGTTGCAGATAGTAGCGACTTGATTACCGAAATTGACGCGTTTTTAAGAGAGAGCACTAACCCCAGGGAACGGGCCCAGGCAAATTTGATGAAGGCAGAAACCCTATTCAAAGATGGGAAATTTGCGGATGCCGCTCCGCTTTACGAGAGCGTGGCAAGATCCAATCTTCCGAACCGCCTCAAGGAGCAGGCGCTATTCAAGCTGGGTTGGTCTCAGGCCCAGGGGGACGCGTTGGCCACTGCCGAAAAGTCATATAAGGAGTTCATCAAAACGTATCCGAAAAGCGATTTGGTCCCATCCGCGCAGACTCAGCTCGCCATTATCCTTCAGCGGACAGAAAACTATGTGGATGCGGTGAAGGAATTTGACCGTGTGCTGAAAGAATATCCGAAAGCGCCCGAACGGGAGTTGGCAATGCAGCAAAAGGCCCTCACGTTGGGGCAACTGGAGGAATATCCTGCGATGATCGCGGCATTTGAGCAGCTCCTAATGGAATTTCCTGAATCACAGGCTGCTGCCCAGGCGCATTATTGGATTGGATGGGCAAAGTTTGAAGGTAAAGACTACGAGGGTGCCATCAGCGCACTGTCCAAAGCCCGGGAGGCTGACTCGAAGCAATATAACGAGCGCAGCACCATCCGGATTGTGCTTGCCCATTACTACAACAAAAATCGTGATGCTGTTGCAAAGGAAACAGCGAATATGCCCCCGGAATCCGTGCCACCTGAGGTAGTCGCATGGCTCGCAGCGGGGTATTTTGCAAACGGGGATTTCGCAAACGCGGAAAAATTCCTTGCGCCGATGGTGGATGCTGCCGATAAGCGTCCAGTAGCCCCCGATGTGTATGTGCAACTGGCACGCGCGCGCATCGCGCTGGAGAAGTTCGGATTGGCGGAAGACCCGATAGCAAAATTCCTGGCCACAGCCCGGGACCCCTCCAGTCGAGCTCGGGGGCTCCTTCTGTCAACGGAAGTCGCGCTCGCAAAAGGTGACTTAGACACTGCGGACCGGCTCATTGAGGAATCCTTGCTGCTCCAGCCCGAGGGTAAGTTGAATGCGGAAGCACGCATGCTCAACGGAAAGACCCTCGCCAAGCGGGGCCGGGATGAGGATGCAGCTCGTGCATTTGCGACCGTCGCAATATTATACGACGACCCGGTGATCACCCCTGAGGCGCTCCGGCGAGCCAGCGCAGCATTTAGGAAAGCAGGAAATACGGGCGAGGCGGAGAAACTGCAGGCAGAACTTCGAAAACGTTTCCCGGAGTCCGCTCAGAGTCTTTAGTCATTGGCGCGATGATCATGATGTTCCATGGGTAGTCTTCCAAGATTTCTGATTTTTGTTGGTATCGTGGTGCTCGCGATTTCGATTATTTATTTGGGCCGTCGCCTGGATTTGCTTAAGTCTGCTGCCCAGAACCCGCCGGCTGCAGGCCAGTCCGAATACCCGGCACTTGCCGCAGTGGATCGGGAGCTTTCGAGTCTTGTGGCCAAAGTCATCCCGGCTGTCGTGAGCATTTCAGCGCGGCAGTATGATCCGGCCAGCGGTCAGATGCGGCGAATCCAGGACATGCTTGGAATCACGCAGCCCCCAGGAAGCACCAATCCCGAGATTGGCTCCGGAATAATTGTTTCCAGCGAAGGGCACATCATTACGAATCTTCATGTGATTAATCAGTCCCGCGACGTCACGGTGTATTTGAGCGATGGACGCATGTTACCTGCCATTTTTCTCGGCGCGGATCCGCTTGTGGATCTCGCGATTTTGAAGGTTGATGCGGAGAATTTACCATCGCTGCCATTCGCGGATTCTGACGACGTGCGGGTTGGGCAGTTGGTATTTGCGATTGGAAACCCTCTGGGCCTTCAGGAAACAGTCACACAGGGCATTATCAGCGGGATCGGCAGGCGTGGAGTGAACGAACTCAACGCGGAGTTTTTCCAAACAGACGCTGCCATTAATCCAGGTAATTCTGGAGGGCCGCTCATCAACGTCAGTGGGAAAATTGTTGGTGTAAATAATGCAATCGCGCTGAAGAGTCAGGGGATCAGTTTTGCGATTCCATCGAATCTAGCCCGGAGGGTTTACGAGGATGTTGTCGAGCGGAGGGAAATTTCGCGGCCATGGTTCGGAGCGATCACGTGGCCATTAAGCCCGGATGTGGCGAACCGATTGGGTCTCCCGATTTCTCAGGGCAGTCTGATTGCGAGGGTGATGCCTGATTCGCCCGCTGCACGTGCAGGGATGGTTCAGGGGGATGTGATCGAAGCAATCAACGGCAAACCCGCCCGCAATGGCCCGGAAATCCGCAGCCGACTGGCTGAGTTGAAGGTGGGGGATGTCGCGGAGATGCGGATCGTTCGGGAGGGGAAACGCATCCAAGTGCCAGTTAAGGTCGAGCAACAGCGTTTCTAATCAGGCTGCGCTGCGCATGTTTCCGCGGGCTCGCAGGCTGTTGTAGAGGTTTTCGAGGCGCTGTGCGGTGCCAGCCCAGGAGATGTCTACTCCCATGGCCCTATTGACGATGGCGTTCCAGAGCGGCGGGTTGGCGCGGACTGTATCCATTGCGCGGATGCTGTCGATCGCCGCGTTGATTGTCGCAGCATAAAAGAAGAACCCGACCCCCTCGCTTCCCCCTTTGTCTACGGGCGGGATGATCTGGTGCAAGCCTCCGCACGCGAGTGCTACAGGTATGGTGCCATATCGCAGCGCCTGGCTGAGCATCGCCGTATCGGGGCGTAGCGGGGCCGTGATGAGCAATGCGTCGGCGGCGGCAATCGCCTGACGCCAGCTAGGCTCCGTGGGTGACGCGATGCGAACCAATGAGCCACGATGTTTCCGGACAGCAAATTCGATCGCTTCCGTCTGCTCCGGGTGCTCGGGTCCAAGAACCAAAAGTTGAGCGCCTGCTTCGACCAGACGGTCAAATGCGCCAATAGCCAACTCGATTCCGTCTGTGAGCATGGCATCGGTTGTAAGCACCAGCGCCGGGCCTGCGGCTTTGGCGGTGAATCCTAGTTTTTGCCATTCCACCTGACGGCTTGCCGCTCTGGACTCTGCATTCTTGAAGCGCTTGGTAATTACTTTGTCTGTTGCTGGATTCCAAAGTGCCGGGGAGATCCCTTCGGGGATGCCCTCAAGTTTTGCTGAGTTTTCGCGCATTACGGATTCGAGCCCGCATCCTGCCACGGGTGTCTGCACTTCCGCCACGTAACGAGGGCCTGGCACAACCACGGAATCGGCGAAAAGCACACCGCCCTTAAGCATGTTCATGCTGCCATAATACTCCAATCCTCGCGCTGAAAAATATTGGCCAGGTAAGTTGGTCAATCCAAAGTCGTAGCTCCAAAAGTTCCCTTGAAATTCGAGGCTTTGCGTTCCCAGCACCGTGGATACTGGCAGTTTAGCTTCTGTAGCAAAGACTGGCACCAGAGCCGCTTGCCAGTTACAGGCGTGGACAATCTCAGGAGACGGTTCCATCCGGCGGACCAATTCAACCACTGCCTTGGCAAAAAAGATAAACCGGGCGGCATTGTCCTGGTAGTCCCGCCCATCGACTCCATAAAGTCCGGAGCGATCAAAGAATTCATCCCGTTCAACAAAAAACACCTGCACGCCCCCGGGTGCCCGGCCTTCGCGGATTTCGCAGGAAGAGCGTCCGGTGCCCAGTGCGACAGAAAACTTGACGCCCGTTTTTTTTGCTTTGGACGCCCCAAGTTCGCGGATGGATCGGTAGTAAGGCAGGACAACACTGACTTCATTCCCCCGGGATTGGAGCTCAGATGCCATGGCTGCCACGGCGCCTCCAAATGCTTCCGACCCGGCAAATGGTGCCATTTCACTCGCTGCGAGGAGAATTTTCATGGTTGGTATTGACTACCAGTGACGACCGATTTTGTCACCGACTAACCTGTTCCCGGGGCAGACGGTTGAGCGCGCTAAGGAGCGCTTTCACCGATGCCAGAATGATACTCGTATCCGTGGCCGCGCCAAAAGATGCGTTCCCGTCCGGTCGCTGGACCTGAATATACGAGATAGCGCTCGCGTCCGTGCCGGTGCCAAGGGAATGCACTTCATAGATCGCGACCTCGAACGCGGGCTCGCCGGCAGCGATTAGGGCGTTGGCGAATGCTGCCAAGGGCCCATTTCCTTCGCCCGTGATCTGCAAGGGCTGATCGTCACGCTTCAGGCTGCTCCTGCACGCGATACGACCAACGCCATCCGAATGAAAATGCTCAAGTTCGTAAGGGCTCTGTAGGTCCACATAGTTATCCCAAAAAAGGTCACGCAACTCGCGGGCAGTCACTTCCCGGGCGAGGCGGTCGATATGCACATTCGCCGCCGCGCCGAACTCGATTTGTAGCGCGCGGGGCAAGCAGATTCCGAACTCCGATTCCAGCAGATACGCGACGCCACCTTTGCCGGACTGGCTGTTTACGCGGATGACCTCGCGGTACTCTCGCCCTATGTCACCGGGATCCAATACCAGATACGGCACATCCCACGGCGCATTTGGTCCTGCCGCATCCATCGCTGCGAAGCCTTTTTTGATGGCATCCTGATGGGATCCTGAGAAGGCGGTGAAAACCAACTCGCCTGCGTAAGGGTGGCGTGCGGCGACCGTCATTTCCGTGCAGTGTTCGTAGGCGGTCCGAATCGCGGAGAGATTGGAGAAATCCAGTCCAGGGGCGATTCCCTGCGAATACAAATTCAGCGCGACGGTCACAATGTCGAGGTTCCCGGTTCGTTCCCCATTGCCGAAAAGGGTGCCTTCCACCCGTTCCGCGCCGGCCAGCATTGCCAACTCGGTGGCTGCCGTTCCCGTATCGCGATCGTTGTGCGTGTGAACGCTGATGATCACGCTGTCGCGATTTGGCAAATTGCGGATGAACCACTCAATTTGATCGGCATACACGTTCGGCGTAGCCACCTCCACGGTCTCGGGGAGATTTAAGATCATCTTGTGGTCGGGAGTTGGCTGCCATGTTTCCATGACCGCTTTGCAGATCTCCAGTGAGAACTCGACCTCGGTGCTTGAAAAACTTTCGGGTGAATACTGAAAGACGACCTCGGTGTCAGCCAGAGCGGGCATGCGATCTTTGACCGCCTGCGTTCCGCGCACGGCGATGTCGACGATCTGGTCCTTATTTAGTCCGAAGACAATCCGGCGCTGAGCGGGTGAGGTCGAATTGTACAGGTGAATAATCGCGCGCCGGGCACCCTGCAACGACTGAACGGTTTTTTCGATGAGCTCTTCGCGCGCCTGCACCAATACTTGAATCGTTACGTCGTCCGGAATCCGATCTTCTTCGATCAACCGCCGCATAAATTCATACTCGGTGTTGGATGCCGCCGGAAATCCCACTTCGATCTCTTTGAATCCGACTCCCACGAGCGTGTCAAAAAAATCGGCCTTCTGCGCAACAGTCATTGGCGATGGCAGCGCCTGATTGCCGTCGCGCAGGTCCACGCTGCACCAGATCGGTGCGCGGTCAATCACGCGGTTTGGCCACTGCCGGTCAGCGAGTTTTAGCGGTGGAAACGGCCGATACTTTTTTGAGGGATCAGAAAACATAGTGTGAGAAGAGGAGGATAGAAAACGAATTGAAAAAGGGCAACCACCTGCTTGGTAGGCAAAAAAATGCTCCCCGGCGAACGCTGGGGAGCAAGGACGTGCAATGGCAATCCGAACCTCGCCCTCAGCTCAAGGCCGGGGAGTTGGTAAGTCGGAGTGCAATATTCGGCGGGGCTCGTCATTTCCGTCGGAAGGTATACCGGCTAATGCCGTTCTCCTCATTCCCCATTCCCCTATGCCGGGGCAGGGGACGGCAACCCGCCGGGAGGCAGTTCGGGCCTGTCTCCGCCGCGGGGTTCAGTGGCCGGTGCTGCCATTGGTGACGGCGGGAGTGGTGGTGGCTTCGGGGCCATCACCGGCATTTTACGCATATATCCCAAGTCGATGAGGTCTTTTACTTGAGCACCGTCCAACGTTTCAAATTCCAACAGGGCGTTTGCAATGAGCGCCACCTTGTCCTTGTGGTTTCCCAAGATCTCAGTGGCCTCGGCGTATGCTTCGTCGATGATGCGTTTGACTTCAATATCGATCTGCTGTGCGGTGGACTCGCTGTATTCGCGGCTGCGGGACATGTCGCGACCGAAAAAAACGGGATCGCTTCCCTCGGAGAACTGAATCATCCCAAGGCTGCTCATACCCCACTCGCAGACCATGCGGCGGGTCAGTTTGGTCGCTTGGGCGATATCTCCGGATGCACCGTTCGAGATGTCGTCGGTGAACATTTGCTCTGCAATCCGCCCGCCCATCGTGACGGTGAGCAACGCACGTGCTTCTTTCGACTGGGTCGAGTACCGGTCGCCCTCGGGAAGATACATCGTCGCACCCAGGGCGGGGCCACGCGGAATGATAGTTACCTTGTGAAGCGGGTGTGTCCCTTCCTTTACCACATTGATGAGAGCATGGCCGGCTTCATGCCATGCGGTTGCAATTTTTTCGCGTTCGTTCATTGCGAGGCTGCGGCGTTCTTTGCCCCAGCGCACCTTGTCGCGTGATTCCTCAAGCTCGGCTTGCGTGATTGCTTTGAGGCCGCGCCTTGCTGCGAGGAGTGCGGCTTCGTTGATCACGTTCGCGAGTTCGGCTCCTGAATACCCCGGCGTGCCGCGGGCCAGTACGGACAAGTCCACGTCATCAGCGATTTTTACCTTTTTGACATGGACGTGGAGGATTTCCTCGCGGCCTTTGACGTCAGGCAATCCCACGGTGACCTGTCGGTCAAAGCGACCGGGGCGAAGTAGTGCAGGATCAAGCACGTCGGGACGGTTGGTGGCTGCGATGATGATCACGCCATCCTGGGTATCAAAGCCATCCATCTCGACGAGGAGTTGATTTAAGGTTTGTTCCCGCTCGTCGTGGCCGCCGCCGTGGCCGTGGCCGCGGTGCCGCCCGACAGCGTCGATTTCGTCAATGAAGATCAAGCAGGGCGCAGACTTTTTGCCTTGTTCGAACATATCCCGAACACGGGAGGCGCCGACACCGACGAACATCTCTACGAAATCCGAGCCACTGATGCTGAAAAATGGGACGTCGGCCTCACCGGCGATGGCGCGGGCGATGAGGGTTTTTCCTGTTCCTGGCGCACCAACCATCAGGACGCCTTTAGGAATCCGGCCGCCGAGTTTTTGAAACTTTTTCGGGTCCCTGAGGAATTCGACAAGCTCAGACACTTCTTCCTTCGCTTCCTCAACTCCTGCCACATCTTTGAATGTGATTTTATTTTTGTCGCGGGAGAGCATGCGGGCTTTACTTTTTCCGAAGCTCATCGCGCCCTTGCCTGCCATCTTGATCTGCGAGCGGAAGAAGAAATAGATAATGACCAGGAAAAGCAAAATGGGCAAAAATCCAATGAGGACGTCCGAGAGCACGTTTGCCTCAGGGCGGAACGAAAACGGCAGATTTGCTTTGGTGAGTTGATCGAAAAGCGACTCTCCATTGAATGGAATGAAGATGTCCACGCGGAAAGGAGCCTCCATTTCATCCCCGCTGGTCGGAGATATTTTTTTATACATCCCTGCGAGGAATTGGGTATTACTGCCGCGCTCCACGACGAGTTCCAACGGCTTCTCGGCAGTTGCGACGATCTTTCCGTCCGTGATGAGCTGCTCGAACTGAGGATACAGCAGGACATCCGGCTGCATGAATGAGCCACCCCGGAAAAGGAATGCTCCTCCGATGAGGGCAAAGGCTACCGCCAGCAGCACAAGCCCCCGCCAGTTGAATTGAGGATCGTTGTTATTGCTATTGCGGGGACGGTTTTCTTTCGACCCGCCGGAATCATTTTCGGACATTACTTTTAGAAGGTAGACACCACTGATAACATACGGAAAGATCAAATGCAAATGATGCTCCGTTCTGTTTTCCCGGCAACTCCCGGTCTGGTTGTGTCGATTCATGATGTCAGCCCCCGCACGTGGGGTGTGGTGCAGGCCATGTCCGAGGAATTAAAAAGCTGGGGGGTGCCCTGTGTTTCATACTTGGCCGTCCCGAACCATCACCAGCGGGGTGCAATCAACGATGATCCGGCTTTCAGCGCATGGCTCAGGGATGCAGCCGCTCAGGGGAACGAGGTCGTGCTGCACGGGTATTATCACGAACGCCCGGCGTCGTCCGGGGACGGCATACTTGCGCGCTGGATCACTGGCGCATACACCGCCGGTGAGGGTGAGTATTTTGATTTGAGCGAGGACGAAGCATTTCGTCGGACTGGTGATGGGCAGGATATGTTGCGAAGCATCGGGCTTTCCCCGACGGGGTTTATTGCGCCTGCGTGGCTACTTGGTGACGATGCGGGTCGCGGCGTGGCACGCACCGGGTTAGAATATACGACGCGTCTCACATCGCTCGATGATTGGGTGGCGGGAACCTCTTACGCATCACAGAGTCTGGTCTACAGCGTTCGCGCTGGCTGGCGTCGCGGGATGAGCCTGATATGGAATGAAACCCTCGCGGCTGTCCTGAGGGCAAATCCACTCGTCCGGTTGGGATTGCACCCCCCGGATTGGAAATACCCGGCGATCCGGGAGCACGCGCGCCGATGTGTCGCGCGCGCGCTTGCCGTGCGAGAGCCGATGACGTATGACCAGTGGCTTAATCGCCAGCGGGCAATCTCCATAGGTTCATGAAATCACGCGCAGACCTCCATATTTACACCAAATTTAGCGACCAAGCGGCGGACTGGGTGCTGAGGCGCTTGGATTTTCCAGCAAGTTACAGCGATCCGGAGGTGCTCTATCATCTGCTGAAGAAAAAAGCGATGCAGTTTGTCACTTTCACGGATCACAACTCGATTGAGGGATGCCTTGCGATTGGTGCGCTTCCCGGGGTGTTTATTAGTGAGGAGGTGTCGGTTGTTTTTCCGGAAGATGGATGCCGGGTTCACGTTCTTGTGTATGGCATCACGGAAGCCCAGCACCGGGACATTCAAGCGCTGCGGGAAAATATCTATGACCTGCAGCGTTACCTTGCTGCAGAAGGAATTGTTCATGCGGTTGCAAATCCGCTCCACGCAATCAACGAAGACCTCACCCCGCTGCACCTGCAGAAGCTGGCGTTGCTCTTCCGGCATTTTGAGGCTCTCAATGGGCGGTATTCCGCCGTCGTGAGCGAGGCCACGCAATTTGCTTTCGGAATGCTATCGTCCCACGACATTGATCGCTTCATTTCGGCGACGGGACTGGACCCGACGCACGAGGAGCCATGGAGGAAGGTCTTGATTGGCGGCTCAGACGATCACGGAGGAATCTATCCCGCGCGGGCATTCACCGAGACGTCTGCTGTCTCATCGGTGATTGATTTTCTGGAGCGGGTGAATACCGGTGATTGTCAACCGGTGGGCGAGCCGGGTAACTCACTGGCAATGGCGCATGGCACTTACAACGTCGCGTTTCAGTTTGCGAAAGCGAGGTTTGCGGTTAAAGCTGGTGATCCCGGGGTTGGACTAATCGAGAAAATGTTCTCTCGATTCATGGAGGGTAAAGATCCGACGGAGTTTTCTTTCTCGGAAAAAATGGGATTCCTCGCGCAGGGGATCATCAGCGGAAAAATTTTCGAGATGGTGAAGCCGGGCAATGCGTCGCTCTGGAAGGAATTATCCGGGTATTTTTCGGAACCCAAGGTGAAGGCGGCCCTCGCCCATGCAACGGAGGGCGTGAATGAACCTGAGAGACGGGCGTTCCTTATGGCGAACCTAATCGCGAACGAGCTCGGCTTTCGGTTTTTCAATCAGTTCATTGGGCAAATCGCGTCGGGAAAATTCATCGAGAGTATTCAGACCATCAGTCCGCTCATTCCCATTGTCGCGTTGCTGAGTCCCTACCTGCACGCCTTCCGCGCGCCGCCCAGAGGACGGCTCGCCGGCTACACAAAAGCCCTGTGCGGCCAAGTGCCCGGGGTCCTTCTGAACCGCCGCCGGGCATGGTTCACCGACACGTTGGAAGACGTGAATGGCGTTGCGACAACAATCCGAAAAATGACTGCTGCCGGGGTTGCTGCCGGGCATGATGTCGTGGTGGTTGTGTCGCGATCGGATATTGCGGATCAGGGGATCCCGTTGAAAAACTTTGAGCCTGTGGGAGAGTTTGAGCTTCCGGAGTACGAACTTCAACGGCTGAGCTTTCCGCCGATATTGGCAATCATGGACTATGTCGCTCGCGGAAATTTCGGCGAGGTCATCATAAGCACCCCCGGGCCGGTGGGGCTCGCTGCCCTCGCGGCCGCTAAGATGCTGGGTCTCCGGACAGCAGGGATCTATCATACGGACTTCCCCCAGTATGTCCGGATCCTCACGGAAGACTCGTTCATGGAAACGCTGACGTGGAACTTCATGCATTGGTTTTACAGCCAGCTCGACGTGGTTTGGGTGAATTCCGAAGACTACCGGAAAATGTGGATCCGCAGAGGGATCGCTGCGGAGCGCGTCCGGATCCTGCCCCGGGGGTTGGATACTGAGATGTTCCGTCCGTCGCGCCGCGATCCGGAATTCTGGCCTGAGCGTGGGCTGCGACCCGGTGAGGTGGCAATGCTTTATGTCGGTCGTGTTTCGAAAGAAAAAAACCTGGACCTCATTGTCAACGCGCTGAAACGCGTGCCAGCCAGCACTCGGATTCGTCCCGTTTTCGTGGGCGACGGCCCCTACCGGCAGGAAATGCAACGGCTGCTGCCGGATGCGATATTCACCGGCTACCTCCAAGGGGATCTCCTGGCGACTGCGTATGCATCCGCGGACTTTTTTGCCTTCCCGAGCACGACCGACACGTTTGGTAATGTCATCTTGGAGGCTCACGCCAGTGCGCTGCCCGTTATCGTGAGTGATGTTGGCGGACCTCGTGATTTGGTAGAAAACGGGGAGGATGGATATGTGACCCGTGCCATGGATGTGGAACAACTGGCGGGTTGTATGACACGGCTTGCAACGGAGCCGGAGTCTCGGGCCTCTATGGGCGCGGCAGGTCGGCGGAAGGTGGAAACCCGGGATTGGCAGGAGGCGTTTGAATGCTTCTGGAATGCCTCACCGATGGAGCCGCAGGAAAAATAGTGCTCTGTTGAGGATTCGTTGCAGTTTGACAGCGGCTGGCTGAGATTTTAGCCTCCGGGGCTCATGACGACCGCTTCGCAGGCTTCCACCCCATCCATTCATTCGGATCCCACGCTCCGGACCGCTGTGCTTTGTTTGCTTGTGGTTGCGGTTGCACAAGCCATTGCCGCTTTGATTGCGCTCGCTCCCGCAGTCCGGATCGCCGATCTCACTGAGCGGCGGGAGTTGCAAGTGCAGGAACCGGGACCCACCAGAGCAACTGACCCGCTACTGACAACCACGCCCGGGATGTCAACAACCCAAGCGGAACTGCCGGTGATTGCTTTGCCCGAGGTGATCGAGCGTGCTAACCTGATGCTTGAGCAAGCGGACACGCTTCGCGCTCAGGGTGATTTGGAATCCGCCTATGCGGCGTTGTCGGAAGCAGATCATCTCGTGCCGGAGGAGCCCGGTATTTTGTACCAATTGGCGGTCGTGGCATTTGAGATGGGCAGGCTGACAGATTCCCGTGAACTCGCTTCCCGGGCAATTAGCATCCCCACGCTTCGGTCCGATCCCAATTACGCCGGAGTCTACCAGCAACTTACTCTGCTCCTCAGCGAACTCGGCGCACCCGCTCCGGGGCTCTCTTCGACCGGGCAACCGATTCCGGGGCTGGACACTCCCGCCCCGGCGCAGGAGGGTGCCGCTCCCCTGCGAAGCCCCTCTTCGATCGCGCCCCCATCGGGAATGCTCCGAGACGATGCAGGGATTCCCATCGGATCCGTATTTGGGATCTTGGAAGCACGTCTCACCGATGGCAATGCGGGAGTCAAACTTCTGCGTGTAGCGACGAAGGCATCGCCTAGTGAGAAGGTTGATGCGTCAGACTTTAAAGTCGTCGTTTATTTTTACGAGCAGCGTGATGCCGGATCGATCGTCGAAACGGATTCAAAGGTGATGTCTGAATGGATGAGTCCGCCGATCAATTGGACCGCCGGAGAACCTGAGCTTCTGGAGTTACAATATCCCCTGCCGATTGATGAAAATTCGGATGTGCAGTATTATGGCTATGTCGTTGGGATTTATTTCAAGGGGGACCTCCAGGATTCTCGCGCGGAGCCCGTTTCCTTACTTGAACAATTCCCTCTCACCTTGACAGCAGTCCCTACGGAATAATGAAAATTTTAATTATCGACGATGAGCCTACGTTGGCTTCCGTTCTTTGCCAGCAACTCCATCAGGCCGGAATCCAAGACTGTGGCTCTGCATCGAGCGCCGCCGAAGGGTTGGACCTTTTGAAAGCAGATTCTGCGATCAACTTGGTCGTCAGCGACGTCGTGATGGCTGAAATCGACGGATTTACTTTCCGTGACAGCCTTGCGGAAAGTTTTCCGCACGTGAAATTCATCTTTATTTCAGAATACGACCTGAGCGATTACGCCGAACGGATCGGTAACACGCCACTGCTTATGAAGCCGGTCGATCCCCAATTGCTGATCGCGACGATTGGTGAAGTCGCCGGCATTTTTCCGGGAGCCGGTAGCGTTCCTGAGAGACCAACTGTAACGTCGGCGGTGCCTCGCGCCGTATCTGCGACTCCCCGGGCCACGCCTAGAGCGACTCCTGCTTCCACCCCGACACCCACGCCGCGAGCAGTTCCGACTGCTGTAGTAACCGGCACGCCGCGCGCAGTCCTCGTGGCGACACCGGTGGCCACCCCTCGCGCGGTTCCGTCTCCTGCGCCTATAGCAGCTCCCCGAGTCGTCGCAGTTGCGGCGCCAATGGTGGTGCCACGTGCAGTGCCACGTGCAGTGCCACGTGCAGTGCCACGTGCAGTGCCCGTTGCTTCCCCTGCAGCCAAGCCCCAGGCGGCGCCATCAGCAGTGCCGCGAGCAGTTCCAGTTCTTCCACCTGCGCCCGCAGTGGCGCTGGTGGCAGCGGCGGTTCGCCAAGCAACGCCAGGTGCTGTAGCCGCAGCGCCTTTGGCGTCATCCGATTTACCCCCGGACGAATTTGTAGGGCGGGTTTTTGGGGATTATCGGATCGATGCGCGTATCGGTGAAAATCACAACGGCAGCATTTATCGCGCGACGCAGACGAATGTGAACCGGACTGTGCGGTTCTACACACTCTCACCCGAAAATGCAGCTGACCCCGCGAGGGTCGAAAGTTTTGTGGGAAATGCTCGTGTCAAAGCAAACGTCATGCATCCAGCGATGCTAGCTGTGTATGCGGC
Organism: Terrimicrobiaceae bacterium; assembly: GCA_041689405.1. Taxonomy (GTDB): domain Bacteria; phylum Verrucomicrobiota; class Verrucomicrobiia; order Chthoniobacterales; family JAATET01; genus JBDNGG01. The sequence continues at coordinate 17,342 of JBDNGG010000318.1, forward strand.
CAATCAGATGGATGGTCTGAGTTTTTACGCCTGCGAATATGTCGACGGGACGTCCATGGATCAGATCGCTGCATCCGGACAAAAGATCCCAGCCCTCACCGCACTGAAAATCGTGGAGATGGTATCGGATGTCATGGCGTATTTCGCCCGTGAAAAGGTAAAGCATAACGTGTTGCGTAGCTCCGCAATTCTCTTGGACGCCAAGGGGAATCCGCGTCTTGCTAACATTGCCGTCGAGAGCCCGGATTCTGAGTCAACCACCAGCGAGGAAATGGCAGGAATTGCGGCGATTTTGTTGCCAGTGCTTGCTCCGAGTCCGCTCACGCCTGGAGTCATGGCGCTGCTTCGAGGGTTGACTGAGCCCAATGCATCCATTCAGTCGTGGCCGGTGCTAGCTCAGCAGGCGCGCGCGCTCATACCCAAAACGGCTCCGACCGATGCGTATAAACTTGATGCGCGTGAACGGGCTGCAATCCAATCGCTGGAGGCTGCCAAGAAACAGCAGAAGAAGATGCTCATTCTCAGCAGCTCTGTCTCGCTTGGGCTTTTAGCTGTCATTCTGCTAGCCACTTTTTTTGTCCTATCCGGGGGTTCCGGCGAAAAGTCGTTTGATACGATGATCCAAATTCCCGCCGGGCCGTTTGTCTATCAGCAGGGTGAGACGGTCACGCTGCCCGGATTTTGGATCGATGAATACGAGGTGACTATCGCGCAATATGCAAAGTTTCTGGAATGGGCGAAAGAGAACCCCGAAGGAGCGGCCAAGCTTGCACACCCGGAGATGCCGAAGGGGAAAACATTTGAGCCTGTGGACTGGATGGATCAGGATCTCGCCACCGGTCCAATGCTGGGATACTACGCGCGGGCCCGGGGCTGGAGGAAATACAAAGGTGCAGCGTTGGACGTAAACTCGCCGGTATTCGGACTCGATTGGTATGACGCCTATGCCTACGCCGCATGGAAGGGACGTCGGCTGCCAACCGAACAGGAATGGGAGAAAGCCGCTCGCGGAGGGGAAGGGCAGACGTTTCCATGGGGTAACGAAAATAATCCGAAACAGGTCAATAGCGGCGCTGACGTAAATCCGAATCCTGATCTTGGCGGAGAAATTGACGGCTATGCACGCTGGTCACCAGTCGATAAAATGTCAAAGGACGTGAGTCCTTTTGGGGTGTATGGAATGGGAGGGAATGTTTCAGAATGGACTTCAACTTACGCGGAAAGTGAAGAGCTGTTTGGAGACAAAGTGCCAGTAATCCGAGGGGGGAACTGGGCGAATCCGGATGTGGACACGCGCCGCCGCTTGCTCAAGCTCATGGCGCTGCAACAGGACATTTCGCTCGGATTTCGCACAGCATCTGACACCGCTCCGGCACAGCCATGATGGTAACCCTCGCAAGCACTGGACGTTTTTTACGTTTAA